>CAMAVO010000043.1 GCA_945861685.1 Chitinophaga pinensis
AGTTTACATTAAAAGCATATCGTGACTGCAATGGCTCTGTAGTTGGGATTGACGTAAGTTCAGGATTACTGATTTCTAATTACCCTACCACTGGTTCACCTACTGTGACGATACCCCTCATTTTAATTTCACAATCCGATATTTCACCACTGTGCAATGGCACAGGTCCAAACATCACTTGCGCAAATCCTGGTGGCTCTTCGGGAGCAGTAGAAGAATTTATTTTTCAAACCGCACCGCTAACCTTAACCGGAACGCCACCGCCCGAAGGCTGGGTTTTTTCTTATGACGGATGCTGCCGTAACTCCGCAGTAACCAATCTGCTGAATGCCGGAAACGAAGGCTTTGTGCTGCGCGCAAAAATGTTTGCCTACAACGGGCAAAACACAAATCCATGCTATGACTCATCACCTCAGTTTATTGAAAAACCTGCCACCATTATTTGCGCAGGATATCCTTTCACCTACAACCACAATGCGGTTGACAGTGAATTGGATTCACTCTCCTACCAATGGAGCAATGCGCTTGACGATTTTTTCGGATCATGGACATCAACCAATCCTCCTCAACTCACTTACATTGCAGGTTACAGCCCAACCAGTCCGCTTCCGGGCACTACGCAAAACGGAGCAAATGTTCCTGCACAACTAAATGCAAATACAGGCGAGGTTTCGTTTACCTCCTTCACGCCCGGAAATTTTGTAACCATTGTAAAAGTTGAAGCCTGGAAGTGTGGAGTTTTAGTAGCCGAAATTTATCGCGAAATACAGGTAACTATTCTTGCAGGTTGTGCGCTGAATACCAAGCCTGCTGTACCTCCTCTCGGAGGGATTTTCACTAATTTTTCTACTACCGTAACGGCAGGCGATTTAGTTACATTCAATTTATCAGGGGTTGACCCTGAATTTTTACCCAACGGAAATCCGCAAACCGTTAGCATTGATGCAACAGGAAGCCAGTTTGGAACAGGATACACCAACACCGGAGCAGGGTGCTTAAATCCACCTTGTGCCACCTTAAATCCGCCACCGCAAATTTCGGGACCACAAGGTGCAGCTACAACATTTACCTGGCAAACAGACTGCAATCACATTGCTTACAACGATATTTGCGCCACCACTTCCAATACTTACACCTTTGTATTTCGAGTCGCAGATGATTTTTGCCCGGCACCTGCAGTAAGCATTATTACCGTTTCTGTAACTGTTGAAGCCTGGGCTACCGTTCCGCCACCTTCTCTGCGTTGTGCTTCGGTTCTTCCTAACGGTGATGTGCAACTCAGTTGGGTGCCACCACTTGATCCCGAAAACCGATTTGACAGTTATCACATTTATGAATCAACAACAGAAGCCGGACCTTATACTGTAATCGACAGCATTTTCAATATCAATACCACCACCTACACCCACATAGGAGCAGGGGCAAATACAGCTTCTCATTACTACTATATGCGAACCCGCTCTGGCTGCAATGGTGAAGTTTACACAGAACCAACTGATACGCTGCAAAGTATTTTATTAGATGTTGTAAACCCCGGAACAGGCTTTGCTGCACTTTCGTGGAATGCACTGGCAGTGCCACTTCCAACAACTACCTACAGCGGATATTACAGAATTTATCGTGAGTTTCCTACGGGAACTTGGACATTGATTGACTCAACACAAGGCTTAACCTATGAAGACGAAATAACCTTATGCGATGCCTTCATCAATTATCGCGTGGAAATAGAAGACGATGCCGGATGTGTTTCCGTTTCATCAGTTGATGGTGATTTATTCGCAGATTTAACACCACCGGTTTCACCCTCCATTGATTCGGTAAGCGTAGATGTTTTAGCAGGATTAAATCAAGCGGGAATTGGCTGGAATGCTAATCCATCGGGCGACACAGAAGGTTATATTATTTATCAGAACATCAATAATTCGTGGACACCAATTGACACCGTTTGGGGATTGAACAACACGTATTACCTCAACGGAAACTCAGCCGCAGGAACAATTTCAGAAACCTATCGCATAGCAGCAATAGACAGTTGCGATAATACCAGTCCGCTGGGAGATATTCACAGTTCCATTTTCCTTGGCGCTAATGTTGACATTTGTCTGCGACAGGCAAACCTTGCATGGAATGCCTACACAGGTTGGAGCAACGGAGTTTCGCAATACGAAGTTTATTATTCACAGGATGGTGGAGCAAGAACACTGGCAGGAAGCGTTGGCGGAACAACTACAACATTCATTCATCAAAACCTGGTTGCAAATTCAATATACTGCTATTATGTTCGAGCGTGGGATGCTTCGCAAACAAAATCAGCAGCTTCTAACGACACCTGCATTCTGGCCGAAATTCCGATAGCTCCGCTGTTCACTTACATCCGCACCGTTACTGTTCCGCTAACAGGAGGCGTTGATCTTTACGCGCACGTTGACATAGCAGCAGATGTGATTGAATATAAAATTTCACGATCTGAAGACAATGTGCTTTTCAACACCATCGGCACAACTCCATTCACGAATTTACCCACCATTTATTACTTTGACAATACTGCTTTAAGCAGCGAACGCAGTTACTATTACAAAGTAATTTCAGTTGACAGTTGCGGTGCTGATGTTGACACCTCTGAATATGCCCGCACCATTTATCTTGCAGCAGAAGGAAAAGCCGACCGCAAAAATTATCTGAACTGGAATAAATACGAAATTTGGCTTGGCAATGTAGCTGCCTACAACATTTACCGCAGCATTGACGGAGTTTTTAATCCCATTCCGCTTGCAACGGTTAATCCCGCTGATACTTTTTTTGTAGACAATGTTGCAGATATTGTAGAAGGTGATGGAACTTTCTGCTACTACATTCAGGCACTTGAAGATGTTGGCAACCCTTATGGTTTTACTGAAACAAGCACATCCAATGTTGCTTGTGCTTATCAGTTGCCTAACTTTTTTGTACCTAATGCTTTTGCTCCCGAAGGGCTGAACAACATTTTTATTCCCGTTACACTTTTTGTTGCAGACGAAAACTATACCATGGAAATATTCACCCGTTGGGGCGAACAAATTTTTATGACAAATGATAAATACGAAGGCTGGACAGGGATTTTGGAAGGAAAACTTGTGCCACAAGGTGTTTATGTTTATTCGTTCCACTTCCAGTCCGCTGCCGGTTATCAGTACACCAAAACCGGAACTGTAACTCTGATTAAATAATATTGTGAAATCATTTTTAGAAAAAAGTTCAGTCTCTCCTGAACTAAAGAAAATAGCAGAAAAAATTTTCAAATCAGAACGCATCTCCTTTGACGAAGGTCTTTTGTTATATAAAAAAGGAGAGCTTGGTTTTCTGGGAACACTGGCAAATTACATTCGTGAAAAACGTCATGGCGATTACGTTTATTTCAATCGCAATTTTCATGTGGAGCCAACAAATATTTGTGTGTTTGATTGCAAGTTCTGCTCCTACTCTCGCCTGTTGAAAGAAAAAGGAGAAGGCTGGGAGTTAAGCGAAGAACAAATTCTGGACAAGCTAAAAAGCTATGCCGGTAAACCGATTACTGAAGTTCATATTGTTGGCGGTGTGCACCCAAAGATGGGTTTGCATTATTTTGCCAGCCTGATAAAAAAAATAAAAGAAATACGCCCTGATATTCATGTGAAAGCCTTTACCGCTGTAGAGTTGGAATACATGTGCCGCAAAGCAAAAGTGAGTTTCCGTGAAGGCTTGCAATTACTGAAAGAACACGGACAAAACTCATTACCGGGCGGTGGAGCAGAAATTTTTCATCCCGAAATACGTAAACAAATTTGTGAAGATAAATGCACAGCCGATGAGTGGCTGGAAATTCATGAAACCGCTCATTCATTGGGAATGCCAAGCAACGCAACCATGCTTTACGGACACATTGAAAAATTTGAACACCGTGTTGACCACATGGAACGGCTTAGAAATTTGCAGGATAAAACCAAAGGGTTCAACACATTTATTCCGCTAAAATTTCGCAACAAAGACAACCAAATGTCGCACCTTGCCGAAGTAAGTACGATTGAAGATTTGCGCAACTATGCCATCGCACGTATTTACATGGATAATTTCCCACACATCAAAGCTTACTGGCCTATGATTGGAAGAAACACGGCACAACTCTCCTTACAGTTTGGAGTAGATGATATAGACGGTACGATTGATGACTCAACAAAAATTTACTCAATGGCAGGTTCTGAGGAACAGTCACCTGCCCTTACAACCCAAGAATTAGTGGAACTTGTAAAACAGGTAAATCGTCATCCCGTTGAGCGCGACACACTTTACAACATTCTTACTGATTACAACAATTACGATTTCTCAAAAGAAGAGAAAATTGTTACCGCCTGATAATATCAGCTCATTAACTTTTGCAGTTCATTCAATAATTCAGGCAGTATTTGCAACTGTGGCTTTTCATTAGAAATAGTTGCAGCAAACCGTTTAAGTTTTTCAGAAGCTTTTAAATAATTCTCCTTTTCAAGCACGTAAATGTCAAAACTGCTGTCGTTTGATGTTTCATGCAAACGAAACCCTAACGTAAGATTGTAGCGAACTGCAACTGAATTTTCGCGACTAACCTTTGCAAAATAGTCCTGTAAGCGAAAGTTTTCAAAGAAACACTCTAACATCGCAAGCGAAGCAAGAACAGGAATATGAGTTCCAAGGTAATCTTTATCCCATATAAACAAACCGGCATCGGCTGTCTTGTCTTTCCAGCTAATATTGGAGGTATGAATTAAACCGACTTTTACGCCCTTGTAATTAATGAGAAAATAAAAATCAGAAAGCGGGTTTAATGAATTATACCATTTTTTCTGTTCTTCTTCTGTTATGAATTTCTGATATTCCATAACACTGCTTATTTCTTTTGAATTACGCCAATAGCGAACCAATTCAATATCTTCAAGCGTAAGTTGCGATAGTGTAATTCCGAAATTGCGGATAATCATCAGAGAACGGTTTTCACGGTATAAGATGGTTTTCCTGTTTCACCAATATAAAGCCTGCGTATATACTCGCCAATTATTCCAAGGCTAAAGAGAATTAAACCGGTTGAGAAAAAAATGGAAACAATCAGCGTAGTAAAACCCAGCTCAGCTCCGTAATTATATTTCATGTAGATGAAATAACTCACAAAACCAAGACAAATAAGTGCAGACAATAAACCAAACCATGAAATTATTTTCAATGGAAACGCGGTATAACCCACCACTAATTTCAGCGTTATTTTAAATAATTTAAACAGCGTGTAGCCTGATTGTCCTTCTTTGCGCGGCAAGTGCTCCACCACAACATGCTCAATGTTATCGGTATGCCAGGCAAGAATTTCGTCCAGAAAAAACATGCGGTAGTTACGGGAGATAACTTTTTCAGTAACAGAGGAGCTAATGAGTTTAAATGAAGAGCCTTTGCCGGACATATTGGCAAAATTTTTAAAGATTTTGCCAACAAACCAGCTTCCTGCATTGCGAATCAACGAATGTTCTTTTTTCTCGTAGTAACCGTAAACCAGCTCTGCTCCTGTATTTTCCTGTGTAAGCAAAAGCTTTTCAATTTCTTCAGGTGGGGTTTGCAAGTCATCGTCAATAGTTATTACCCACTCCCCTTTTACAAAAGTTAGTCCGCAAAAAAGTGCATTGTGCTGACCGTAATTTTGTGTGAGTTTTACGGCAGTAACAGTTTGTGGATTTTTCTTCTTTAACGTTAAAAGCACTTCCCAACTCTTGTCTGCGCTGCCATCATCAACAAAAATAACTTCGAATGACTTTTGCTTTTTTGTAAAATATTTTTCGATGCGCAGATAAAGTTCTGCCAACGTTTTCTCGCTGTAATAAACCGGAACAACTATTGAAAAATCTTTCTTATCCATTTAGATTTCTATTAACGGAAGGCAGGCTATTTTGTCTGTTTCCAGGATGGCAGTTCCCCATGAAAGTCCCACACCAAAACCTGAAAGCAGCAAAGATAATTTTTCGTTTGTAAGTTGCTCACGCAGTTGGGTTACCAGCGTAGTTGGGATAGAAGCCGAACTTGTATTGCCAAAATCTTTCAATGAATACGGAACCTTTTCAGGTTCTATAGCAAGCTTCTTTCGGATAGCTTCATTCATCAACAAATTAGCCTGATGAAAAACAAAATAATCAACATCCTTAGTGTCTTTTCCGCAATAGGGAAGTAGCTGCTTTACATCGGGAGCAACTTCTCGTAATGAAAAGTTGAATACATCCACGCCATTCATTATCAAATGTGTTTTGTTACGCTCAATTCCTTCTGATATTTTTTGAACTTCAACTGAAGCAGGAGTAAACTTACTTCTCATTCCGCCATCGGGAATAATAATGGCATTGTATCCTTCCCCATCGTTGTGCAGGCTGAAATGAATCGCACTATCAGCATCGGAAACATCCATTAAAGTTGCGCTGCCGGCATCGGAAAAAATGGGCGAAGTGCTTTTATCTTTTTCTGAAACAACGGAAGAAGAAACATCACCAACAAGCAATAATCCTTTTTTTGCGCCTGTTGTTTTTAGTAAGGATGAGATAACTGAAAGCCCGTAAACATAGCCCGAGCAACCTAAATTAATATCAAGTGCAATGCAGGCTTTTGGCAATCCCAGACGATGTTGCAATCTGATAGCAGTTGGTGGAATAATCCAATCGGGGGTTTGGGTAATAAACAGCAAAACACCTATTTCAGATTTAACGCATTGCATTTCGTGCAACAGTTTTTCTGCCGCTTCAAAACAGAGGTCCGATGCGGTTAGCCCTTCAGGTGCTATTCTGCGATTTTGTATTCCTGTGGTTTTAATAAATAATTCCTTCTCCTTGATTGAAGCAAAAGGATAGTCGTTATTAGAAACCTTTTGTTTCGGCACACTTACAGCAAGTCCGCTTAGTTTTATGCCTGAAACAGTAAACACAAATCAGATTTTGGGGTTATGAATTAAGTACAGTCTTTTTATTCTGAACAACGGAAAATAAATCAGATACGGTTATGCAATCATGCAGGTTTTCAGCGGTAAGCGTTACTCCATATTCAGCATCAACCATGGCAATTAAAATCAGTGCCTGCATTGAATTCCAGGCATCTAATTGCTTATAAGCAGTTTCGGGCAGTATTGTGCCGGGGATTATGTCAGCCAGTTCGGCTTCAAACATTTTTATAAAATCTGCGAGTATCATTTGCGGGAAAAAAGCAAAGATAATTTTTATTGTTTAACATGCTATAACTCGACTGTAAACGCACCCATCTTTGCAACATCATGATAGTTAACGCCTGATTTTTTGCAGACGGTTTCCCATTTCCTGCACATTTTAGTTGAATTGGAAGAATCGAAAATGATCAGATTCGGATTGAAATATTCCATCACTTGCTGAATTTCAATTTCTGTGTTGTCTCTTAGAATTACAAAATCAATTTTTACCTTTTTTGTATAATTTATTTCAGAATTAAATTGCTTGTTGATTGCTAAAACTTTTTTGTTGCCGGCAATGAATTGCAAAATTCCATTTGAGGGATAAATAGAATCAAGTTGGATGAACTTTTCTTTTTCCAACCCGTTTTTCCACCAGTTGTGTTCAACATTAAATAACATTTTGTCTTTGTCATTAATTAATGTTGAGGGTGCGTAGAATGAATTCTGTGTGCCCTGAATTACATCATATACACTTGTTCCTGCAACATTGTAAACAACAAATCGTTGTTGCGAATTTTGTTCAACAGTTTCAATAAACTGAGTTGCCGAAACAATAAGTAATGCAAAAAATGAAACATAAAGTCCTGCCATATTTCTTTGTGTGAAAAATATAAATAATGCAACCACTATGAAGTAAAGCATCCATGTTTCTATAATGCTTATGTCAATACCACCAAGAATTGAATAGGGCAATGCTTCCGTTAGTTCAACTGATTTATTCAGCACCAATATCATCCATTTTAAAAGAAATGTCAGGTAGTTGCAAAGTTCTGGAATAAATGCAGATAAAAGTGTTGCCAATCCAACATATAAAATCCCTGTTGACACTGGAATTACTATCAGATTTGAAATCATAAAATATACGGGAAACTGATGAAAATAAAGAAATCCAAGTGGTGCGGTTGCAATCTGAGCAGCTAATGAAACGCATGTAATTTCCCAAACCCATTTCATCAGTTTTGCTTTTGGTTCCCATAAATCAACTAACAATGGTTGGAAGGCAACAATGCCAATAACTGCAAGGTATGACAGTTGAAAACCAACCTGCATTACCAGATACGGATCGTAAATAAGCAGTGAAATAGCAGAAACTGCAAGTGTATTGTAAATATTGGTGTGGTAGTTAAATGATTTTGCAATTACAATAAATCCAAACATAACTGAAGCGCGAAGTACGGAAGGCGAAAGCCCTGTAATCATCGCGTAGAAAGCAAGAAATGTTATTAAGAGAAATGCTTTGATAATATTTCCTCTTTTTATTTTGTCAAGAAACGACAGAAACCATGCTACCACCACGTACATGATTCCTACGTGCAAGCCGGAAACTGACAATACATGCAATGCTCCTGAACCTGCATAGGCACGCATAATTTCAGGATCCAACTCATCTGTGTAACCAAGTATTAATGCTGCACCAACTGCAAATTCTCGACCTTCCAAACCATGTTCCTGCAAAATACTAAGCAAATAATCTCTCAGATTATAAATCCATTTTAGTGCTGCATTGCCTTTGTTTATTCCGGTAACAGCAAATGCTTCAGAAGGAATATATGCCTGTCTGGTGATTTGATGAAAAAGCAGAAACTGTTTGTAATTAAACTGCGCTGGATTTTGAGTTTCGCGCAAGGATTGAAGTGCAGTATTCACAATCAAAACATCACCATATTTAATTGTTGATGAGATACTGTCTTTCTTCAGATATAAAATCACTTTCCCGTTTACATTTCTCTCCTTCCCGTTTTCAAATAAATTCAGAACATCTGCTTCGAGCTTAAATGATTTAGCTTTTTCAACAACATTACGTGTTGCTTTAACAACAAATTGATGCTGCTTTTCGTCAAGTTGTGAAATATGATTTGGATAAAATCGCTCGGTGTTTACAATTGCTGTTATTATTCCTGCTGACAATAAAAACAGATGAAGAGGAATTCCAAACAGCCATCTTTTGCGATAAGAAGTTTTTTTTAAGAATGGTAAAAGACAAAATGAAACGATAAGAACCGTTATCAACACTGTAAGAAGTGCTGACGAATTAATTACATAATCGCCAACGTAGATGCCAACGATAATGCCGGTTGTAAATGGCAATGCCAACCTGAAAAGCGGAATTTTATTGAAGAAAAACATGCGCTGATTAGATGAACTGACACGAATTTATTAAATTTACTGCACAATTTAAGGCATGAACGAAAAAGACATTACCGCCCTGATTAGCCTTCTTGATGACCCGGACGAAGAAATTTTTTCTCACATCCGTGAAAAATTACTTTCATATGGAAGTCCGGTTATTCCATTTCTGGAAAGAGAATGGGAAAAATCTTTTGAAAGTGTTATTCAAACACGCATTGAAAATATAATTCATCACATTCAGTTTAATGACACTTTTTTAAATCTCAAAAAGTGGGTGGAAAACGGAGGAAATGATTTGCTTTCGGGAATAATCCTGATTGCCCGTTATCAATATCCTGACCTTGATGAGGCTGCAATTCTCAAACAAATTGAACGCATAAAACACGATGCCTGGCTGGAACTAAATCAAAATCTTACTGCATTAGAAAAAGTTCGTGTTTTGAACCACATTATTTTTGAAGTGCATGGCTTCAGTGGAAATACTACGAATTTTCACGCACCTCAGAATTCATACATCAATAATGTTTTAGAAAGCAAACGCGGCAATCCGCTTTCGCTTTCTATTTTATACAGCATCATTGCGCAATCGCTTGATATTCCTATCTACGGAGTGAATTTGCCCGAGCACTTTATTTTGGCTTATGCCACTGAAAAAACTGATTTGCCTGTGCCTATCAGCAGTAAAGATGATAAGGTGATGTTTTACATCAATCCTTTCAGTAAGGGAACTGTTTTCGGAAAGCATGAAGTGGATTCATTCCTGCGACAACTGAAAGTGAAAGCGGTTCCCGCCTTTTACGAGCCGTGCAGTAACATTGATATGATAAGAAGATTAGTGAATAATCTTTCACATGCATATGAAAAATTAGGCTACCCTGATAAGGTAAAGGATATTAGAAGGCTGCTCAAAGCAGTTACTATTGCTTAAAAATCTTTAAGAAAGTCCTAAAAATAATTCGAAAATCTTCTGCCATATTTTGGTTGGAGATATATTCCAGATTGATTTTAAGCTTTGCCGGCATTACTTCGCTGATGTAAAACTTTTCGGGATCTGCTTGTTTTGACAACAACTCGTTTTCATCAGCATATTTAATAGATGCATTGTCGGTAATGCCCGGCTTCACTGAAAGTACTTTTTTTTGCTCGACTTGATACAACTCAACGTATTTACGCACTTCAGGTCTTGGCCCAACTAAGCTCATGTTGCCAAGCAACACATTAACTAATTGAGGCAACTCATCTAATTTATATTTTCTCAACCATAAACCCGTACGCGTTATTCTGCTATCGGTGTTACCGACTGTGAGCAAACCTTTTTTATCCGAATCGGTTTTCATCGTTCGGAATTTAAAGAGTTTGAAATCTTTGTTGTTTTTGCCTACTCGTGTTTGAAGGTAAAGGATGCCTCCCGGTGAATCGAAAATAATTAAGAGGGAAATAATAATTAAGAGAGGAGTCAACAACAGAATTCCTAAGAAGGAAAATATTATGTCGAATATTCGTTTTACCATTTATAAAGCACCTCGACTACGCTCGGTGTGACAGATATTTTTTATTTATTCAGAACAGCATCAACTGAAGAAACCACAGCATTTACAACCGTTTCAATCTGTTCGTCCGTTAAGTCATAATAAACCGGCAACGAAATTTCACGTGAATAATTATCGTAAGCGACAGGATAGTCTTCTATTCTATAACCTAAGTTTTTATAGAAACTTAATAAGGGTAAAGGCTGAAAATGCACATTCACAGAAACATCTTTGTTGAAAATTTCCTGAATAATTTCATCTCGCTGTTGTTCTGTAATTTCCTTAATCCGCAGTGGGAAGAGGTGATAAGAAGATTCTGAATTTTCGGTTTTAAAAACCGGCAGCTCTGCCCAAGTGTAGTGTGATAAAAGTTTGCTGTATAAATCACAGATGTGCTTGCGTTTCTTCAGGGTATCATTTTTATAGCGTGCTAATTCTATTAAACCGATGGCAGCATGCAAATCGGTCATGTTGCATTTGTAGCCTGCTTCCACTACATCGTATTTCCAATTGCCTTTTTGTGTTTTGGCAAGTGCATCTTTATTTTGTCCGTGCAGACTCTTTATACAAAACTGCTGATATAGTTTTTCATTTTCAAAAGGTGCAGGAAGATTAAATGCAATGGCACCACCTTCAGCAGTGGTAAGGTTTTTAACAGCATGAAAAGAGAAAACGGTAATGTCGGTCAGACTTCCGGCAGGTTTGTTATTGTAATACGAGCCTAATGAATGAGCAGCGTCAGAAAGCACTAAAATCCTTCCGAGTTTTTCCTGTTCATCAGTAGAAGGCTTAAACCGTTTGTGCAAGTAACCTTCTGTCAATAAATTGTTGAAAGCATCATAATCACAAGGTAAACCGCCAAAATCAACCGGAATAATTACTTTGGTTTTATCGGTTATGGCAGCTCTTATTTTTTCAATAGAAATATTGAAATCATTTTTATTCACATCTACCATTACCGGTTTTGCACCGCAGTGCATTACCACATTTGCAGTTGCACAATACGTATATGCCGGAACAATTACTTCATCACCTTCTTTAACACCAAACCATCGCAACACCAGTTCAAGTCCTGCAGTGGCAGAGTTCAGACACAGAACTGAATTAACCCCACAAAATGCAGCCAGTTCTTTTTCAAATTTTTTGGTGCGCGGACCGGTGGTTATCCAACCGCTTTTTAATGCAGCAGTTACTTCATCAATAATCAGTTGGTCAATGCGGGGTGGGGAGAAAGGAATCATTTACTTTTTAATTACAGCAATCAAGTGAGTTCTCAAAAAAGGGAAGACCGAATTTACGAATTCATACATACTGCCAACTCTGCGTCCAACAGGTGGCGCAAGTGTTACATTATAAAAGACAATTTCATTAACGGCAGGAAATAATTGTTTAATCTCCGATTTATCAACTCCTTTTACATCTTTGTTTGCAGGATTATTGAACTTAAAATCATACCACAGAATAAGTCCTCCTTGTTTTAACATGCTCCACATTTTCATGGCCAGTTTCTCTTTAAAATCAGCATCAAGAATTGAGGTAAATACCAGCGACTGAAATACAATATCAAAAGATTTTTCAAAATTTAATTGCAGCGCATCGCCTTCTGACACTGTAATCTTTGGATATTTTTCGCGCAGGGTTGCTGCTCGTTCAGGCAGTAATTCCGCAGCAACAATATTTTCGGCTTTAATTCCCAGCTTGCGAAAGAAATCAATGTTTGCACCTGCACCTGCTCCTATTTCAATGAATGTTAACTTGTCCGTTTTATTGAAATGCTCTTTTATTATTCCGGAATAAATAGTTTCTCGTTCCTTAATGACATTCTCAATAAAAACGGCATTTTCATTTTTTCCTGCATCATTGTTTCTGCGTTTCTCATAACGCACCTTTATTTTTTCTGCTTCTTCCATCATCTTGTTAATTCAGATTTCGTGGTTGAAGCTTTTTTATTCAAAAAAATAAAATTTACAATTCCTTCTACATAGCCCATTCCATAGCTGATGTGAAGAATAAAGAATGAATATAAAACAGCAAAAAAATGGCTAATGCTTTCCGCCACTTTCAATGCAAAAAGTGATGCACCTGCTCCGTAAATACCTAAAAGCAGAACAAGGTATTCCCAGCGATAGGGGAATAAAATTACCATCACAATCAATGAGAATAAGCCCATCACAAAAACGGCAGGAACTAGTTGTCGCAACGTTGTAATGGACTTATGTTTTTTGTTTACATACACTTTCCAATAGCCGTACTGAAAATATTGTTTGAACAATTTTTGGAAAGATGAACGCACATAATAAGTTGCAGAAGTAGCAGTACTGAGCCAGATTTTTCCACCGTTTTTCAGCAAACGATAATTAAACTCATCGTCCTGATTGCGGGCAAGCTCTTCGTCAAACAAGCCAATCTTCTCAAACACTTCTTTACGGTAAGCACCAAAAGCAACGGTATCTACATAACCATCTTTTGCTCCTGTGCGGAAATGTGCATTGCCCACACCAAACGGTGATGACATGGCCAGCGAAACAAAAGCTGTCAGCTCGTCACTGCTTAGGTTGTGCAGCACACCGCCAACGCACCATACATCAGGCATTTGGTTAAGCACTGCAACGCATTCAGAAATGTAATTTGCTGCAAGTTCAGTATGCGCTCCCAAAATTAGTATCACTTCTCCTTGCGAGTTAGTGATGCCCAAATTCAATGCAAACGGTGTTGTTGTTTTTTCATTTACAAGATAACGAACTCCGTTCTTTCCTTTTGCATATTCCTGAACAAGTGAAGACGTTTTATCATCACTTTTTCCGTCACAAACCAATACTTCAATCAGTTCAGCAGGATAATCAGAATTATAAACAGAGTCTAAGCAACGGAGAATAAAATCTTCTTCGTTGCGGCAGGGAATTACAACAGAAACTTTTTTGCTCATTGAAGTTTAGCGTAAAAAGAAAGCAAATTACGGCTTTCCGCTTCCCAATTATACTTTTCTTTTATTGCTTTTTTGCCGTTTGCTCCCATTTGTTGTGCAAGACTTTCATTACTGAGCAGTTTGTTTACTGCATCAGCAATGGCTTTTGTGTCATCAGGCGCAACGCAAACACCGCAATTATTTCCTTCCACAATTTCCTTCCACAATGGGAAATCAGATGCTACCACCGGTACTCCTGCAGCCATGTATTCAAAGATTTTAATCGGGTAGGCATCTACGTAGCTTGGCAAATTTTTTAACACTGCCAGCCCAACCCGTGATTGTGAAATGATTTTCAAAATATCAGTTCTGTTCAAAAAACCAAGTTCATTTACTTTTTTCCAGCCTGGAAACTGTTCGCACTTTTCCCGCAATTCATTCGTGCCAAATGTGCCCGCAAGGTTAAGGGTGCTATTAATTGTTTCCATTGCTCGTAACATGTATATTACTCCGCGCTCTTCTGTAATAGAACCCACGTAACAAATTTCGTTTTGCTTGTCAGTTGCTGATGTAAATGAAAACTCACTCAATAAAGGGAAATTACAAACGATTTCAACTTTTGTATTCGATTTAATAAAACGCTTGCGGATAAAAGGTGTTACTGTTACTATTCCGCTGAAATGGGAGGAGAAAAAATTCTCAACACGTTCCATTATAAATGAAAGCAGGCCTGCAACAGTTTTATTAAGGTATGCTTTTGCAAACAACTGCCGTGGTAAGTCTTCATGCACATCGTAAATTACTTTTTTTCCTTTGAGTTTTAGAAACCATGCAACTACCATTAATTCGGGGTCGTGGAAATGGTAGATATCTGCATTTGCATCAACTGCTTTTTTATAAAGGTTCCATACAGTTATGGTCATGCGCGCGAGTCTTCCACGGCTTTTTCCGGCATCTATAATTTTTATTCCCGAATTGATTTCATTTCCCTTGCCGTCAGCTACAACCAGTGTAACATCATAACCCGCAGCAGAAAGTGATTTGCACTCTTTTACAAAAATACGAATGTCATAGCGCGGGTGAGCGGAAGTAAAATGACAAACTTTAAATCGAAACTCTTCCATACCTAGGGCTAAATATTAAGCACTAAAGCAAACCATATTAATTTGCAAATGCAAATAAAATTAAAGCGACAATTTGTTATTCACCCCAGTAAAATTAGCTAAGTTGTTCAAAGGATTTAAAACCTACCTTCGCATGGCAAAATGAACCTATTATTCAGTAAAAAAAATTGTAAGCCGTTACGGTATAAGGTCGATGTTTGAGTTTTTTCTTGTACTATATCTTTTTTCCGGAATATGCAAAGGTTTTTTTCTTTCTGCTGGAATTTCCCTCCCTGTTGATTTCACTTTACTTACAGGATTTTTTGTTTTTCTAACAGGTATTCAGCGTTATCTAAATTCTAACAGTATTTTCAAATTTCTTAGATTTCCTAAAAGAGATTTTATCATTACAGGTCTGCTCGTTGTTTTTTTTCTTTGGTCTGCACTCACAGTCATCTGGTCTCCGCAAATCAGTTATCCAAAGCAAAAGATATTTTACTTCCTTACCAACCTGCTACCCTTTATCATGTTGTTGTTTGTCAGAAACCTCAACATCAGATATTTTTCACTAATGTTTACAGGCAGCACTTTTTTATTCGCCATTATTTATTTTGTTCTTTCACCCAATGCCCGGTATTATCAAGATCCCGAATGGTTTACTCTTGATTATATTGTCCTGAGCGGCTTCGGACTTTCCCTTTCACTGAAAATGGGAGTTGCTGCTATCACCAGTCTTTATCTTTTTCGCAATAAAATACTGGCGATAACTGGTGCTTACTTTTTTGTTTTTATGTCATTTTATGCAGGTGCCCGAGGTACAACTATTATAATACTGTTAGTTTTTATTGTTTTGCTTTTTTTTCATCTCGCTGAAATCAACGCACGATGGTTAAAACCTGCAGGATTGAAAATTATAGGTATATCATTGATAGCAATAGTTGTGTTGCAAATGTCATTGATATTGCTTATTAAAATGGATAGTGATAGGCGATGGACATATGACAGGGCTGTATTCAGAACACTGCTTTTGTTTGATGCAGTTGACGACTCTGCAAACCCCGAAAGCATTGATTCTTATTTGTTGAAAAATGGAAACTCGTTTAAAAAAGGTAGTTATTATGACATTAAAGGATTGAACAAGTCAGTTATTTCCAGAATGTGGCACATCTTATTTGTAAAAGACGAGTTATTAAAAAATAAGAAATTATTGTTTGCAGGCGCGGGTTTTGGAAGCTATGGCTATTTATGTTGTGAGGAAGATGCCAAAATGCATCCTCATAACATTTTACTTGAGATATGGTTTGAGACGGGATTGGTGGGATTGCTACTCTTCATGGCTTTTGTTTTTTTAATCATGCTTAGAATAAGAATAATTCCTTGGGCGATTATGATTTTCGGTTGCGTATTTTTTCTGTTTCTGAATTCCATGAAGTCGTCATCAGTCATTGAGATACGCGACTTTTTTACCTTTGCAGCTATTCTCGCTTTTTCAAGCCTTCCTTCCGGCAATGAAGAAATATAAAGTTTTCAATTGCAAAGAAACAAAAACTACTTCGCTATACTAACCGAGCGCACCTCACGGATAACGGTAATCCTCACTTGTCCGGGATAAGTCATCTCGTTCTGAATTTTCTGTGAGATGTCAAATGCCAGTGTCTCCGATTCTTTGTCCGAAACTCTTTCGCTTTCCACAATAACACGTAACTCACGTCCTGCCTGAATTGCATACGATTGCTTAACTCCGGGATAAGCCTGAGCCAATGCTTCCAGATCTTTCAAACGTTTTACGTAAGCATCTTCCATTTCGCGTCTTGCACCGGGGCGCGCGCCTGAAATAGCATCGCACACCTGAACAATAGGAGAAATCAAACTGGTCATCTCCACTTCATCGTGGTGGGCACCGATGGCGTTGCAAACTTCAGCTTTCTCTTTATATTTTTCTGCCAGTTGCATACCCAGTAAAGCGTGTGGAAGTTCGGGTTGGTCATCCGGAACTTTTCCAATATCGTGCAGTAATCCTGCACGTTTTGCCAAGGCAACATTCAGCCCCAATTCGGCAGCCATAATGGCGCAAAGGTTGGCTACCTCGCGTGAGTGCTGCAATAAATTTTGTCCGTAAGAAGAACGGTATTTCATTCTTCCCACCATACGAATTAACTCGGGGTGCAGACCATGAATACCTAAATCAATGGTGGTGCGTTTTCCGATTTCAACTATCTCGTCTTCTAATTTTTTGGTGGTTTTGGCAACTACTTCTTCCACACGTGCCGGGTGAATTCTTCCATCTGTTACCAACTGGTGAAGTGCCAAACGGGCAATCTCCCGCTTAATCGGGTCGAAGCCCGAAAGAATAATTGCTTCCGGTGTGTCGTCCACAATAATTTCAATTCCTGTTGCTGCTTCCAGCGCACGGATGTTTCTTCCTTCGCGACCAATGATGCGTCCTTTTACTTCATCGCTTTCAATGTTGAAAACGGTAACAGAATTTTCAATCGCATGTTCAGTAGCCACACGCTGAATGGTTTGGATTACAATTTTCTTTGCCTCTTTGCTGGCGGTAAGTTTTGCTTCGTCAACAATTTCTTTGATGTGCGAAAGTGCATCGGTCCGGGCTTCGGCTTTCAATGCTTCCACCAACTGATTTTTTGCTTCTTCCTGTTTCAGTCCTGAAATTACTTCCAGTTGCTGAACCTGACGTTTATGCAGTTTTTCAATTTCTTCCTGCTTGTTGGTGTTGATCTCCAGTTGCGCATGCAGGCGGTCTTTCACCTTATCAACCTCTGTTTCTTTCTTTTTCAGTTCTTCGGTTCTGGCGTTAATAGTTCCCTCTTTTTGCTTGATCCTGTTTTCGCCCGAAAGAATTTGTGCATTCTTTTCATTGATTGTTTTTTCATGCTCAGCTTTCAGTTGCAGAAAACGTTCTTTAGCCTGCAATGTTTTTTCCTGAACAATGATGTCGCCTTTTGCTTCGGCATCTTTAATAATCTGAGTTGCTTTTTCAGCCTGCATTTTTTTGTTGTAAAAAATGGTGCCGCCCATGCCGAGCAGTATGCCCACCACGCTTGCCGCTATGCTGATGATAATAAGAATTGAATTGTCCATTTAATTAATAATTGTTTAGTTAAAATAATCCCGTGGTGTTTAGCCCCGGGGCAAAAAAAAACCCGCATAATTCCCAAAGGTTTATTAAACCCCTGTTGACATGGTTGGAACTGCCGGTAATTCTCAAACGTCCACTGCCCTGATAAATCAGAGTTCCCGCAAGCGGGAGTGAGGCCTGTTTTTAAATACCTGAGCGTTAGTGTTCCAAGTGTTTTAAGTGTTGAGTTTAAAAAACGTGTAGAATTAATGCGGGTATGCTGTTTTAGAAACGTCATTGCGAACGCAGTGAAGCAATCTCATTAAAAGATTGCTTCGGTATCCCTCGCAATGACGGGAAATCTAAATTCTCAAAGAACGATTTTAATCAGTGTAATGCACTTGTAACTTCCTGCTCTAATTTTGTAAGTCTCTGTGTAATATGCTCGTTGGTTTCTTCCTGTTGTTTCAGGGCTTCGGTTGCATATTGAAGGGCACACATGGCAAGCAAATCCTGCTTGTCGCGAACTGCGTAGCTTTGTTCAAAAGCTTTGAGTTTTTTCGCCAGTTCGTCTGCTGCTTTTTGCAGTTGTGCCTCTTCGCGGCCGTCAACTGTAAGCGGATACATCCGTCCTGCTATGTTTACCTTTATCGAGAGATTTGCCATTTTTAAAAGCAATCTGTTGTTAACTGTTCATTTGTGCAATACACTTGTCTATTTCCCGCACAAGTTCATTTATCTTATACTTCATCG
>CAMAVO010000044.1 GCA_945861685.1 Chitinophaga pinensis
AAATCCGTTACTGGTTTTTTTTCAAGTGCAGATTTATTAGACCAATCAAAAATTGATTTTATTAATAATCATACTAAGGAAAATAAAGATGCGTATTGTACAAGTTGCTCAAAATCGTTACTTGATAAAATTGCTCAAACTTTAAAGCAAAAAAAAGTAGAAATAGAGAATAGATTAAAACAAATCTTATTTAATATTCCAATCACTACTAGCCCAGCTCCAATAAAATGGGATTATGATGTAATTGGAATGGTGACTGCCCAAACAACTGCTGGAACTGGTTTTGCTGTTGAACTATCACGTTCATTTAATGATTTTTTTGGCAAGGGCTCTAATGCAACAAATAAAAGAATTGAAAGTGCAACAGCTACATGTAAAGCTGATTTAAGAGTTCAATGTGTTCGAGCAGGAGGGAATGCGATTATCTCTACCGATATTGATTTTAGTGAGATTGGTTCAGGGAGTACAAATATGCTTATGGTTTGCATGGCTGGCACAGCTATTCGTGTAACAGATACTTCACATTTTGGTACTAAACGCCAAAATAAAATTGTAGAAATTATTGAATTGACAGAGCAGCTAGCTGCAATCGCAGAAATAGAAAAATAATATATATGACAAATAGACCTAATGATGATTTAGCTAAAAAAGACTATAGTTTTACTATAGCTGCGATAGTTACTTTAATTATAATTCTTGGACTATGGTTTGGGACTTATTTTTTATTAAGAGGAGAAGACCCTTTGATTCGTGGTACATTCGGAGATATGTTTGGCTCAATCAATGCTTTATTTTCTGGTCTAGCATTAGCTGGAATTATTTTAACTATTCTACTTCAACGAAAAGAACTGTCTTTACAGCGGGAGGAATTAAAATATACGCGAGAGGAACTAAAGCGTTCTGCAGACGCACAAGAAAAATCTGAAATAGCACTAAACAGACAAGCAGAAAATCTAAAAATATCAGCCAAGCTAACAGCTTTAAATACCTTAGTCAATTATTATACTGATTTAGAAAAAGCTTATATGGAACGAGCCCCAGGTCACCCGCAAAGTCAAGTAGCTACTGCGAGAAAAAATGGTTATTTGCTAAGAATTGAAGAAATCCTTGCGGATAAGGAAAACCCTGCTGGTCAGGATTTGCAATCCTGACCTAAGAGCATGGGATTTATAATCCCGTTGTGCTTTGTGGTAAAAAATCATTGCGTGTACTACCTAAACATCCAACACCAGTTTATACCCTATACCACGAATGTTTACAATCTTTATACTGGCATCGGCTTCCAGTTTCTTACGCAGTTTTGAAATAAAAACATCCAGGGTGCGGCCCACATAATCACCATCGTCACCCCACACCTTATTCAGAATAACCTCGCGCTCAATGGTTGTGTTTGCAGCATTATATAGCAACAGCAGCAAATCTGCTTCTTTGCTGCTCAGTTCAGTTTTCTGTTGCCCAAACAGAAGTTCTGTAGTGCGTTTATCAAAATAGTATTCGCCTATAGGTATCAAATTAGGATTGACTTCTGTTTCGGGTTTAGGCGCTCTCTTTCTTCTTAAAAATAACACAGCTGCCAGCAGTGCAATTAGCAACGTGATAAGTATATATTTTGCCTGAGCTGCCACAGCAAATAAGCCGGATGCAGTGGTTGAATCAGTGGGTTGCACTGCTGCATCATTTTCCTTTTTATCCATCAGGGTAAATAAAAGGTTGTAACAAGATTTGGGTTGCGCTCTTGTTTGGCAAGGAACAATGCTCTCTTTCTCTAAATCGTTTATTTCGTAGCTATACACTATCTCACCGCTGCCGCATTGCTCTACCTCCACGATATAGGCATTTGCCAGTTTGGTTTCCTTCATAACCCGCTCTACGGTGGCCACCAGTTCTTCGGGGTTAAATTCAAATTCAGATTCCAATTGAATGCGGTACCGGTCCTTTTCCTTTACAATAGGCAATACACGTGAGCTGCTGTCGTTAAAATTAAGCAATACCTGATGCCCTATCATGCGCAACGCCACTTCTATATGTTGCTCGTTTTGTGTTTCCTGAGCTAAACTTGCCCAAGCAAACACTACTACCCCTGCAAAACTTAGCGCTGCAATTTTAAATTGACCTGAACCCATGCAGCAAAATTATTCGATTCTAATACCCGTTATACTATTTTACATTTAATTTACATCAATTTACATTCGTTTTACCTTAAAAGCTTTTCGCTGCTATAGTTTTGTTGGAAATTAAATAATCAAAAAAAAAACTATGAAAAAGAGCACTTTAATTCTATTCAGCCTGATCACCACCACTGCATTTGCTTATTTGAATTGGGGCAATTCAGCACCTGTTAAACAAGAGAAATCAAGCTGCGCACCTGTTTGTTTCGATACACATTATTTCAAAAAATTGATTCCGAAGCCGAAAAAGGAACTGTTTTACGATTTCGGTCCTCGGTTTATTATGACTATTACCAAGGATGAGCTTAATAAGGTTTTATCATTTCATGATATTATTTCGGAAAAAGAGATGGGGTCAGTGTCTTATTCTTCGGTTAGCATCACTCTGCTTGACGACCACTACAATACCATAATCAAAGAAACCGGAAGAGGTGCGGTGTTTACTCCGGCACAACTTGCGCTACTCCAATCACTCGACTACTCTTCTGATTTGGTAATAAGAGCCGACTTCCAAATAAAGAGCTGGGTAACCAATGAATCTCAATCCGATTATACCACTCCTCATTTTACCGTTGTGCCTGAAAAGGAAGCGGTTTACATCGATGGGAAAGAGAGACTTCTTTCTTATGTAACCAACAACACTAAAGAATTTCTGACCATTGTTGATCAGGATAAAGTGCAGTCGGGCAAAGTACGGTTTACCATTACCCAAGACGGAGAAATCTCAGGAGTTTCCCTCGAATCATCATCGGGGTATCCAACCTACGATTTAAAAATAATTGAACTGGTTACCAATATGCCGGGCATTTGGGTGCCCGCAACAAATTCAAAAGGTGAGAAAGTGGAGCAACGGTTTGTATTATCATTTGGCAATATGGGTTGTTAAGCATATCGCTTAGAATTGCGCTTGCAACATAGCCCCGCCAAAGAGCGGGGCAAAGAAGAAGAGTAGAATTGCAACGCCAAAGTTGGGCGGAATGTTCAACGCGGTTGCGCTAAGCCCCGCTCGGCTGAATGTTCACCACGATTGCGCTAAGCGACATTTGTAATGCCGCTTGGAACATTACGGAAATTTTATTCCCCGTTGGTCAGGATTTGCAATCCTGACCTAAGAGCATGGGATTTATAATCCCACTGATTTGTAATTGCATTTGTTTAACTTTAATCCCCAAATACAACAGGCATGAAAACAAAACTTATTTTTTCGCTTTACATGTGTGTTATGCTGGCAGCCTGTAGGGAAGTAGAAGTTTTTTACCTCTCCGATCTTCAACCGGATGCTGATTATTTAAGCAACTGGACAGGCGCCTATGAAGGTATTTCAGATCATTGGCGAGCCGCCCCCTCTCAAAACGATACAGGGTGGACATTTCTTGAAACTCATGAAGACAAAGCAGTATTAGTTAACGTACAACAGGGTACGCTGGATTCGTGCTTAACGCTTACCATTACCTATAATCAGTCAACAGTGGTTACTAATGAGAATCTGAAAATCTCTTTTTTAGGCACTCATTATTCGAGTTGGGGAGGGGGTAGTGGCGCTGGTAGTTTATCAGTAACGTTTACTGACGATTCATTACACTATCATTATTTTCAGAAATGCGGCATACCTTGCAGTTCAGGTATTGATTTTAAAATACGAAAGAATTAAAACTGCATCGTTTAAACGGAGTTTTTTCAAAACCTTACCCCAACCCCCACATTGCCCAGCATGGCAAAATGCCAGGTTTCCACATCGGGAGTTTTTACTCCTGTATGAACAATAAAGGAAAGCGTGAAACGGTTCCAGTAAGTACACTGCACCCCGGTTTTGCCCATGAAATAAAAATACAGTCCCTGGTAAACACCTTTGTTTTCATCCACCTGAACATCCACATCCCTTTTCAGGTAAGCTCCCTGCATGGAGACTCCTGTTATCCAGGTATATTTCCGTTGTCCTAAAGGATAGTAATTAAGATCAAATCCCGCCCTGATGTAAGTGGCTAATTCTTTATGGTACTTGCCCATATCACTGCTGTTGGCATTTTGTATAGCCTTGCCCAGCGGACTGTAAAAACTAAGCGGCATGGTAATACCTACCTTTCCTCCACCGGGAACAAAGTCAACGCTGAACGAAATATTCTTCAGCATCAGGTCAAGCATGTTAATGGAGATGAGGTTCCGTTTCAATTCAACCGGCACGGGGCGAATCTTCTTTTGAAGAGGTTTAGGTTCCTTTACCTCTTTGGCGGTTTTATAATGAAGGGTATCGGCATGTTCTTTCAGCCACAGGGTGTCTTGCTGCTGGGCAGTGGCAGCAGTGATGAAAAAAAGAAAGCTGATAAATAAAAGTATCTTTTTCATTTAGCAATTGCTGTCACACCGAGCGTAGTCGAGGTGCTATCATAATCATAATGCCCTTCGACTATGCTCAGGGTGACGGACGCGAGATAAATTTATGGAATAATTCACTTCCCTGCATCTACCTATTGCTTTTAACATTTTTTAACACCCGATTTGGTATCTCCGATTTATTTTGCTTAATTTTATTCACGTTTTAAAAATCCAATCTCTATGAAACAAACACTACTCAAATCCTTTGCTTCAGTTGTTTTGCTGGCAGGATTTAATGCAGGTGCAATTGCGCAAAGCACCGTAAACTCCGATGTTCTTGACATCAACAACATCCGCGCAACTATTAACGCCAACGGCCGCCTCTTCGGTAATATGATCGATGCGCCCGACATGGAAAAGAAAGGTTTTGAAATTAAGAATACGGATGGAAAGCATGCCGTTCACATTGCAGGTATCTGGATGGGCGGCAAAGCAGCAGATAAGTATCACATTTATGCACCCACCTTCGGACAATGGGGAACCGACATTTTTGCGGGGCCTGTAATGAAGGAAGAATTTTATTCCGCTGCCGAAGATGAAAAATGGAATCGCGTTTGGAAAATCACAAAAGAAGAAGTGAAGAATCACATTGCCAATTTCTCAAGCCCTGAATATTTAATGCCAGAAGTTATTGCCAACTGGCCTGCATCGGGTGATATTGAAAAAGGACAATCACCTAACCTTGCTCCTTTTGCAGATGCAAACGGCAACGGAATTTACGACCCGCAAAACGGTGATTATCCTTCTATAAAAGGTGATGAAGCGGTGCTGTTTATCTTCAACGACCACCGTGGTGAGCACACCGAATCCAACACCTACAAAATGGGAATGGAAGTAATCGGTCTGGCTTATGCTTTTGATGAACGCGTGAAAGCCTACAACAACACCGTGTTTGTTGAATTCACCATTATCAACCGTTCGGGCTTTGACTATACAGATACAAAACTAGGAGTGTTTACCGACATTGACTTAGGCGCAAACGTATATGACGAGTATGCCGGAATTGATGTAAAACGTAATACCTATTATGGTTATAATGCTGATGAAAGCAAGGATGCAGAGGTGTTCGGCAAAACACAAACACCTTATATGTCGGTTACTTTATTGACCGAAAAATTTGACAACTACATGACCTATAACAATGATTGGTCGCTAAGCGGAAATCCTTATTTCCCTGAAGATTATTATCACTACCTGAACGGATATTGGAGAGACGGAATGATGATTACAGAAGGCGGACTTGCAAAAGGCGGAGCAGAGCGTTGTACGTTTATGTATGACGGAAACCCAACAACCAAAACAGGATGGAATGAGAAATCATTAGAGAATATTGCAGGCGACAGAAGAGGTTTAGGTTTGGTTGGTCCGTTTGAATTTAAAGCAGGAGCAATTAAAAAGATCTCTGTTGCTTATCACCTTGCAGGAGGCTTTGATGAGATGCAGAAAGAGGTTGACCGTTACTCAAAAGACTTTACGGAAAACACAGGACCGTTTGCGCCGGAAGCACCTGCGTTTGCAAACAACACAGAGTTGAATACTTCTGCAACGATGGATATTATTCTGTATCCAAACCCTGCGAAGGATGATGCAACGTTATTATTCACCAATCCTGACAACGAGCAATTCAACGTTACGGTTTATGACATTACAGGTCGCAATGTTTTCTCAGCAGCTAATGCAACAGGAACACGTTTTGAAATCCCGGCAACTAAATTTGAGCGCGGAGTTTATGTTGTTGAATTGGCGTTTAAAGACAGAAGAAACAGTATGAGGTTGGTGGTGCAGTAACACTAATCAAAGTTCTAAAAAAGCCCCGCAGAATTGCGGGGCTTTTTTATTTTACTTTTGTCCGACTTTATTAAATGTATATATGAAACGTAAGTTCCATTTAGCCTTATAAAAACCAAATTATTTCTAATGAAATTCGCAACCAAAGCAATACACGCGGGAATAGAACCCGACCCAACAACAGGAGCCATTATGACTCCTATTTATCAAACATCAACGTATGTGCAGGCAGCTCCGGGCGACCACAAAGGCTATGAGTACTCACGCACACAAAATCCTACACGCACTGCACTGCAAAATAATCTGGCAGCACTGGAAAATGCAAAACATGCTTTGTGTTTCAGCAGCGGCATGGGCGCTATTGATTGTGTGGTAAAATTATTGAAGCCCGGTGATGAGGTAATTTCAACCAATGATTTGTATGGCGGAACGTATCGCATCTTCACCAAAATATTTGAAGCTTATGGAATAAAATTTCATTTTGTTCCAATGACAGATATTTCTGCAGCAGAAAAATTAGTGAACAAAAGTACCAAGCTTTTCTGGGTGGAGACACCAACCAATCCTATGCTGAATGTGGTTGATATTGCAGAGTATTCGGCATTGGCAAAAAAACATAACATTCTGTTGGCGGTTGACAATACGTTTGCAACTCCGTATCTTCAAACTCCACTTGATTTAGGTGCTGACATTGTAATGCACAGTGTTACAAAATACCTTGGTGGACATTCTGACGTAGTGATGGGTGCACTTTGCCTGAACGATGATGAACTGGCACAACGCTTAGCTTTTATTCAGAATTCTTGCGGTGCTGTTCCGGGTCCACAGGATTGTTTTCTGGTTTTGCGCGGAATAAAAACATTGCACCTGCGCATGCAACGTCATTGCGAGAACGGAGAAATAATTGCCAATTGGTTAGTAAAACAACCGAAAGTTGACAAAGTATATTGGCCCGGTTTTCCAACTCATCCCGGACATGCCGTTGCGAAAAAACAAATGTGTGGTTTCGGAGGGATGGTTTCGTTCACACTAAAGGACAACAGCATTGAAGCAG
This sequence comes from Chitinophaga pinensis, assembly GCA_945861685.1. Classification (GTDB taxonomy): domain Bacteria; phylum Bacteroidota; class Bacteroidia; order SXHM01; family SXHM01; genus SXHM01. Next base: position 7,384 of record CAMAVO010000044.1, read on the forward strand.
CAACTAAAGTTTTGTCAGGAACAAAACTTTTCTCACTGGCCGAATCATTAGGTGGCGTTGAATCGTTAATCGGGCATCCTGCAACAATGACACATGCTTCTATACCAAAAGCAGAACGTGAAAAAACAGGAGTAGTGGATTCGTTGATACGTTTGAGTATTGGAATTGAAGATGCAGAAGATTTAATTGAGGACTTAAAAAACAGTCTTTCGTAATTTTTTTTACATTTGAACAAACAAACCAAAAAATAAAACCATGGGACTTCTAATTATTGCCGCACTTATTTTAGTGCCAATCCTTATTTTCATTGTCATTTACAATGGATTAATTTCTAAGAAAAACAATGTTGAATATGCGTTCAGCAGCATTGATGTGATGCTGAAAAAACGCAGAGATTTAATTCCGAATCTGATTGAATCGGTGAAGCAATACATGCAACACGAAAGTGGGTTGCTTACCAAAATAACAGAACTGCGCAACTCCGTAATGAAGGCTCCGGAAAACAGCACTGAGCGTTTTGACCTGGAAAATAAATTAGGTTCTGCATTAGGACAAATAAAAGTTGCCGTTGAAAATTATCCCGACCTGAAAGCGAACACCAATTTTCTTCAATTGCAAGCTGCATTGAATGAAGTGGAAGAGCAGATTTCTGCTTCACGCAGAGCATTCAATGCTTCGGTGTTTGAGTACAACAATGGAGTGGAAATGTTTCCTTCAAATCTTGTTGCAGGAATGCTTGGTTATAAACGTAAGGCATCGTTTGAAATTCCTGAAGGCGAGCGTGAGAATGTGAATGTAGGGGAGATGTTTAAGAAGTAATTTGTCACCCTGAGCGTAGTCGAAGGGCTAAATAATTAATGCTTCGACTACGCTCAGCATGACAACCATGTCTTCGCGTGAAACCCTTCGAACAAATCTTTTCTGAACTTCTTCCCCAGCTGGAAGAACTGGATCTTTCGCGTCAACAGCAATACAAGGGTGCAAAAAAGTGGCTGAACATTGCTATTGGAATTGGTATTACAAGTCTTGTTCTTTTAATTGTAATAAAACATCCGGCAGTAATTATTGTGGGAGGAATTATTGCTGCAGCATGCTATTTTGGAGGTTATTATATGGCGGCCAAAAAGTATAAAAATGAATTTAAAGACACCGTTTTTACAAAAATACTTCATGCTGTTAATCCCGGTTTAGGTTACAACAAATCAGGATTTATTTCAAAAGACAAATTTTTTGAAAGCAGGATTTTTACCGAGCGTGCCGACCGGTATTCAGGTGAAGATTACATCAGCGGAATGGTGGATAAGACACAGATAGAATTTTCGGAACTTCACACACAGGAAAGGCGTGTAACCAGTAATGGAAAAACTACAACGGTGCATTACGTTACCATTTTCAAAGGGCTTTTTATGATTGCCGATTTCCATAAAAATTTCAATGGACATACCATTGTTTTACCTGATACAGCTGAAAAGCTATTCGGTTTCCTTGGTAAAAAATTACAGAACTGGAATTTTACCCGTGATGAGGTAGTACACATGGAAAACGCTGAATTTGAAAAAGAGTTTGTGGTGTACAGCAACGACCAGGTAGAGGCACGTTATATCCTCAGTACTTCGATGATACAGCGTATTCTTGACCTGAAAAAGAAATACAACACCAATGTTTATTTGTCGTTTATCAATTCAAAAGTGTTTGTTGCCATGCAGTACAACAAACAGCTTTTTGAACCTGCTTTTAAAGAAAGCATTACCAACTCTGATTACATCCGCACCTTTTACAATGAACTGGGCGCATGCCTGAGTATTGTGGATGATTTGAACCTGAACACCCGCATCTGGTCAAAATAAAGGCAGAATTGTGCCTTAGCGCTTGCACCATTACAGTTTTTCTCTATCTTCGCGTCCCTTTTCAAAGAAACATGCCGTTTGAAGTAAAAATATTTTCGTGCGAGTCCTCGCTTTACTTAGGTAAGCAAATAGTTGAATCCTATGGTATTCCATTGGGCAAATCATCTGTTGCCCGTTTTAAAGACGGTGAGTTTGAGCCGGCTTTTGGCGAGAGTATCCGTGGCGAAGATGTTTTTATTGTTCAAAGCACCTTTCCGCCTGCCGATAACCTGTTTGAATTGCTGTTGATGGTAGATGCCGCTAAACGCGCTTCGGCCAAACAGATTGTAGCGGTTATTCCGTATTTCGGGTTTGCCCGTCAGGACAGAAAAGATAAACCACGTGTTTCAATTGGCGCAAAACTTGTTGCCGATTTATTAGGCACAGCAGGTGTTACCCGCATTATTACCATGGATTTGCATGCCGATCAGATACAAGGATTTTTCAATGTTCCGGTTGACCATTTATACTCTTCTTACCTTTTCCTGGATTACCTGAGAAACCTTAATCTGCCTAATCTGATTATGGCTACTCCTGATGTAGGAGGAACCCGCAGAGCCAATGCTTACGCCAAAAACCTGAATGTTGATTTAGCAATTTGCTACAAGCAGCGCAAGGTGGCTAATGAGGTACATAGTATGACCGTTATTGGAGATATTGTTGGCAAAGACGTGGTGCTGGTAGATGATATTATCGATACCGGAGGAACGCTTGTAAAAGCTGCCGATATGATGATGGAAAAAGGGGCTGCCAGCGTTCGTGCTTGTATCACTCACCCATTGCTTTCGGGTGATGCGTATGAGAAATTAGAGAATTCAAAAATTACGGAACTAATTGTTACCAATACCATTCCACTGAAAAAACAAAGTGCTAAAATCAAGGCTTTATCAGTAGCTCCGCTCTTTGCAGATGTTATCCGCAAAGTGCATAACTACGAATCGATAAGCACGAACTTTATATTTTAATTCAAATCAATCAATAACTAAACAAAAACAAAAACAATGAAATCAGTATCTATTAGCGGTTCACCAAGAGTGAACGTAGGGAAGAAAGATGCAAAGGCTTCTCGCAGAAACGGACTTATTCCGTGCGTGATCTATGGCGGAAAAGAACAAATCCACTTTGTGGTAGATGAAAAAGAGCTCAAAAAACTCGTTTACACTCCCGAAGTTTTCAAATCAGACATTAAAGTAGGAGACAATCAGTATTCTGCAATCATGCAGGAAATACAGATGCACCCTATTAAAGACAAAATCGTGCATATCGATTTCCGTGAATTGATTCCCGGAAAATTTATAACCATTGAACTTCCTGTGAAAATTACAGGAACATCACCGGGTGTGCGTGACGGAGGTTTGCTGAAACAAAACTTTCGCAAACTGAAAGTGAGTGCACAACCTGAAAATTTTCTTGAAAACATCACGGTTGATATTTCAGGATTAAAAGTTGGAGACGGAATAAAAATCGCTGATTTAAATTATCCCGGAGTTAAATTTCTGGATAAAATTTCAAGCGAAGTGGTTGCTGTTAAACACAAACGCGGAGTTGTAGAAGAAGAGAAAGGAGCAGCGGCACCTGCAGCAGCACCGGCTAAAGCAGCAGCAGCGGCACCAGCTAAAGCAGCAGCACCTGCAGCAGCAGCTAAAGCACCGGCTAAGAAATAGTTTGGCTGTTTAAAGTCTAAAAGTCCAATGTTGGAGGGTAACCTATAACATTGGACTTTTTAACTTTAGACTTTTAAACATTTAACTTTGGACGTTAAATAGTAGACTAAACCATGAAATACCTGATAGCCGGTCTTGGTAATATCGGAAGCGAGTATGCCGAGACCCGCCATAATATAGGTTTTAAAGTAGTGGATGCCCTTGCAAAGGCGTCCACTACTGCTTTTAAGCCCGATCGTTTGGCCGATGTTTGTGAAGTAAAACATAAAGGCCGCACGTTTATTCTTATTAAGCCCACCACTTATATGAACCTGAGTGGTAAAGCCATAAAATACTGGCTTACAGCTGAAAAGATTTCCATCAGAAATCTGTTAGTTATTACCGATGACCTAGCCCTGACTTGTGGTGAACTTCGCCTGAGAGCCAAAGGCAGCGATGGCGGACACAACGGTTTAAAAAGCATACAATTTGAATTGAATACGAATGAATATCCACGCCTGCGCTTTGGTGTAGGTAATGATTTTGCCAAAGGCCGTCAGGTTGATTATGTCCTAGGCGAATGGACAGCTGAAGAAAAGCCCCTTATCAGTGAAAGCATCCTTAAATCGGTAGAATTGATTAAAGATTTCGGTTCTATGGATATTGCTTTTGTGATGAATAAGTTCAATAAAAAGTAGCGAGTGTCATGCTGAACTTGTTCAGAATCTCAATAAACAGACCCTGAAACGAGTTCAGGGTGACGTTATTTTATAATCTCCCAGTTAACGCTCGCATTACCCACCATACCATTTACAGGCGGGTTGTTTTTGGTAAGTTTTACCTCACACTTTTCTACTCGGGGAATTTCTGATGCAAGCGCTTCGCAAATTCTGCGGCAAACATGCTCAATCAGTTTGGAACGGATAGCCATTTCACGTTTTGTGATTTCATACACCTGTGTGTAGTCAACCGTTTTTGTAAGGTCATCTGTTTGGGCAGCTTCGGAATAATCGGTGGCGATGTACACATCCACGCGGTAGTTTTGTCCTATCAGGGCTTCTTCTTCAAGGCAGCCATGGTAGGCGTAGAGTTGGATGTTTTCGAGGGTTACTTGCATATTTTTATTTACCACTAAGGGCACTAAGCACACTAAGATTTTTCTAAGTGACCTTGTGTCCTTAGTGGTGAAAAATTATTTTTTCTGCTCCTTCGCCCAGGCATCTTTCAAGGTAACCGTTCTGTTAAACACCAATTTCTCAGGTGTTGAGGTCTTGTCCAAACAAAAATATCCCTTGCGCAAAAACTGGAAACGCTCGTCTGCTTTTGCATCTTTAATAACAGGTTCGGCATAGGCAACGGGAATTACAGTCAGACTGTTTTCGTTGATGTAATCCTTAAAATCGCCTTCTTCGCTGGCTGGGTTTTCTACTTTAAAGAGGCGGTCGTATTCCAGAACTTCTACAGGAACAGCATCTGCAATATTTACCCAATGCACAGTGCCTTTTACTTTTAATCCCGAGGTATCGCTTCCGCTGCGGCTTTCAGGAATGTAGGTGCAATGCAGTTCGGTGATGTTGCCGCTGGCATCTTTTACTGCATCGGTGCAGGTAATGATGTAAGCGCTTTTTAACCTCACTTGTTTACCAACACTGAGTCGAAAAAACTTGCTCGGTGCGTTTTCCATATAGTCATCGCGCTCAATGTATATCTCGCGGCTGAACGGAATAGCGTGTGTTCCTGAGTTTTCTATTTCCGGATTATTTTCACCCGAAAGCTGTTCGGCTTGTCCTTCGGGATAATTAGTGATGACCACTTTCAGAGGATCAAAAACAACCATTCTGCGTTGTGCAATTTTGTTCAGATCCTCGCGCACAAAAAATTCAAGCAACCCAATATCAATCAGGTTCTCGCGCTTTTGCACGCCCACACGTTCTGCAAAATCGCGGATAGCTTTTGCGGTATAGCCTCTTCTGCGCATTCCTGAGATGGTTGGCATGCGCGGGTCATCCCAGCCATTCACAAAATTCTCGTTCACCAATTGCAAAAATTTGCGTTTGCTCATCACCGTGTAATTCACGTTCAGTCGCGCAAACTCATATTGTTTGGAAGGAAATATTTCCAACTTTTCAATGCACCAGTCATACAACGGACGATGCGGAACAAACTCCAGCGTGCAAATGCTGTGTGTTATATTTTCAATTGAATCGCTTTGTCCGTGCGCAAAATCATACATCGGATAAATGCACCAGGTATTGCCCGTGCGGTGATGATGTGCAAATTTTATGCGATACAAAAGCGGGTCACGCAAAATCATGTTGGGCGATGCCATGTCAATTTTTGCACGCAATGTTTTTGAGCCTTCGGGAAATTCTCCGTTTTTCATTTTCACGAAAAACTCTTCGTTTTCTTGTGGTGTGCGGTCGCGGTAAGGACTGTTTTTGCCGGGCTCGGTTGGAGTTCCTTTCATCGCAGCAATTTCTTCGGATGTAGAATCGTCCACATAGGCCAAGCCCTTGCGGATTAGTGTTAAAGCGAATTCATATATCTGCGGAAAATAATCACTTGCATAAAATTCATTTGCCCATTCAAAGCCTAACCATTTGATGTCGGCTTTTATGCTGTCCACATATTCCACATCTTCGGTGGTTGGGTTGGTATCATCAAAACGCAGATTGGTTTTGCCTCCGTATTTTTTTGCCAAACCAAAATTGATGCAGATGGATTTGCTGTGGCCGATGTGTAAATACCCATTCGGCTCAGGCGGAAAGCGCGTAAGAATGCTTGTATATTTTCCTGATTTTAAATCAGCCTCAACAATTTCTTCCAGGAAATTGAGACCCTTTTCATCTTCTTTTTTTAACTCTTCCATGCTATTTAAAAGTTTGTAAAAACTGATTTACTCTTTTTATTGTTTCTTCTTTTTCAAGCAATACCATCAGGTTGGGAACACCGGGACCGCTTAGGTCTCCGACAATACTCAATCGTGTAAATTTCATCAGGTCGCCTAATTTTACTTCGTTGGTTTCGGCAAATTGTTTCAGCGAGTTTTCAATAGTTGCAGTAGAAAAATCTTCAATTTTATTGATAAAATCTGCGAGCTTTGATAAAGCAGGAACATTGACTGCGCCTAACTTTTTCACCGCACCATCATTATAACTTGTAGGAGTTTTGTAAACGTATTCATTGCCGGTAACCATATCATTCACAAACGAAACGCGGTCTTTCAATAACGCACACACTTTTTTCAGAAACACTAAATCTTTTACTCCGAATTTTTCTTTTGCAAGTGGAAGAATATGATTTGCCAAACGCTCATCCGAAGCAGTTTTAATGTAGTGCTCATTGAACCACTTCGCCTTTTCAAAATTGAATTTTGCCCCGGCTTTGTGCACGTGCTCCATTGAAAAAGATTGCACTAACTCCTCCAATGAATAAATCTCCTGCTCCGTTCCGGGGTTCCAGCCGAGGAAAGCAATGATGTTAATCACTGCTTCTGGCAAGTAGCCTTTCTCGCGGTAACCGGATGAAATTTCCCCTGTCTTAGGGTCTTTGAATTCCAATGGAAAAACTGGGAAGCCTAATTTGTCTCCATCACGCTTGCTTAGTTTTCCGTTGCCATCGGGTTTTAACAATAAAGGCAGATGCGCAAATTGCGGCATCTTGTTTTCCCAGCCTAAATAACGATATAACAACACATGCAAAGGCGCAGACGACAACCACTCCTCACCACGGATAACATGTGTGATCTGCATGGCATAATCATCCGCAACGTTAGCAAGATGATACGTTGGCATTCCATCGCTCTTGAATAAAACTTTATCATCCATCAGTGATGTGTTGAACACAACCTCACCACGAATTAAATCCTGAACTTTTACTTCTTCGTTTTCTGAAATCTTAATACGAATAACATACTGCTCACCTGCATTAAGCTTTGCAGTAACTTCATCCGCAGAAAGTGTAAGCGAGTTTTTCATTTCCATTCGCACCGCTGAACCATAAGCAGTAACAGGTGCTTTATCAGCTTCCAGCTTTTTGCGTAACGCATCCAGTTCTTCCGAAGTATCAAATGCATAATAGGCATGACCACTTTTTACCAATTGCTCGGCAAACTGTTTGTAGCCTTCTTTCCGGTCGCTCTGGCGGTAAGGCGCATGAGGGCCATCCCCAAAACCAACTCCTTCATTAGGTTCAATGCCTACCCATTTCAATGATTGAATTATATAATCTTCTGCACCTTCAACATATCGTCCCTGGTCGGTATCTTCAATGCGGAGAATAAAATCACCGCCAAGTTTTTTTGCAAAAAGGTAATTGTATAAAGCAGTGCGCACACCGCCAATATGTAAAGGCCCTGTTGGACTGGGCGCAAATCGCACACGAACTTTTCTGTCAGACATTTTTATTGATTGAAGGCGCAAAGATATAGCTTAGAACGACAGAGAAGAGTTAGTGTTCAACACTTCTAATTTTACCTTTCTCCCCAAATAAATAGCACAATTTGTATCAATATGCCCTGCCGGAAAATTAAAGCAAACAGGGAAGTTGTATTCTTTTACGGCATCTACTATAATTTCTTCCGCATTTTTACCAAAAGGAATGGTATTGTCCTTCATATCACTCATTCCTCCAATAACCAAACCTTTCAGCTTGTCTAATTTGCCAGCCCGTTTCATCGCCATCATCATGCGGTCTATATGGTAGAGGTATTCATCAATGTCTTCCAGGAAAAGTATTTTGCCCGCAGTATCAATATCCGAAACCGAACCCAACAGCGAATAAAGGATGGAAAGGTTGCCGCCAACTATTACTGCTTCTGCATTTCCACTTCTGTTTAATGGGTGAACAGGAAATTGATAATTCAACCCTTCACCTTTTAAAGATTTAACAAGTGTTTTAGCTGCATCGCTTTCGCCTCCCAGTTTTTTCAACTGCACCGGCATAATAGAATGAATGGTTTCAACTTCAAAGTTCTGCCAGATGTGCGAATGCAAAACGGTAACATCACTAAAACCACAAACCCATTTCGGGTTTTTTCTGAATGTTGTGAAATCCAGTTTGTCAATAATCCGCACCGTTCCGTATCCGCCACGTGCACAAAGAACAGCTTTAATCTCAGAATTATCCATCATCAATTGAAAATCTTCAGCGCGCTCATCATCCGTTCCCGAAAACTGGTTCAGTTCTTTGAAAAGATTTTTACCGAATACAATCTCGAATCCTTCTTTTTGAAAACACTCAACAGCAGGCTGTAATTCCTCGCGACTGATTTTTCGTGCTGTTGAAACAATCCCGATTTTGTCTCCGGGTTTTAAATAAGGTGGTGTCATTTTATATCTTTGCCTGCCGCAACAAAGAAAATGAAAAACTTCAAACGCTACACCGTTACTGCCGCTTTGCCTTATGCCAATGGTCCTTTACACATAGGCCATATTGCAGGCGCATATTTACCTGCCGATATTTATGTACGTTTTCTGCGCCTGCGCGAAAATGATGTTATATTTATCTGCGGCTCTGATGAGCATGGTGCAGCCATTACGCTGAAAGCAAAGAGAGAAGGAATTACTCCTCAACAGTTAGTGGATAAATACCACGAGCTGATGAAGAATGCTTTTGCGGATTTCGGAATTGAGTTCAGTATTTATCACCGTACCTCAACTCCTTTGCATCACCAAACTGCTGCTGATTTCTTTTCTGTGATGCACAAAAAAGGAAAGTTCACCGAAGAAACTTCGGAGCAATATTATGACGAGGAAAACAAACTCTTTCTTGCTGACCGCTACATAACAGGAACTTGTCCTAAGTGCGGAAACGAAAGCGCTTATGGTGACCAATGCGAAAAATGCGGAAGCACGTTAAGCCCGACTGACCTCATCAATCCTAAATCAGTATTGAGCGAAAAAACTCCTGTGATGAGAACAACTTCGCACTGGTATCTGCCGCTTGGTGAACATGAAGCATGGCTGAAAGAATGGATAAATAAAGGAACATTAGATGGCGTTGAGCAACACAATCCTGCGGAATGGAAAAACCAGGTGCTTGGTCAATGCAACTCTTGGTTAGATGCTGGTTTGCAAAGCCGCGCTATGACCAGAGATTTAGACTGGGGCGTAAAAGTTCCGTTACCAAACGCAGAAGGAAAAGTATTGTATGTATGGCTGGATGCACCTATCGGTTATATCTCTGCAACCAAACAATGGGCAGCGGATAATAAAACAGATTGGGAAAAATGGTGGAAAGATGAAGAAACAAAACTGCTCCACTTTGTAGGCAAGGACAATATCGTTTTTCATGCGTTGATATTTCCGGTGATGTTGCGTTCACACGGAGAATTTATTTTAGAAAATAATGTTCCCGCTAATGAATTTTTAAATCTGGAAGGTGATAAGATTTCTACTTCTCGCAATCACGCCATTTGGTTGCATGAATACCTTCAGGATTTCCCGAACAGGCAGGATGAATTGCGTTATGTATTATGCTCCATCGCGCCCGAGAGCAAGGACAGCGAATTCACCTGGAAAGATTTTCAGGCAAGAAATAACAACGAGTTGGTTGCCATACTCGGCAATTTTGTAAACCGCTCGGTGGTGCTTACCCACAAATACTTTGAAGGCAAAGTTCCGGATGTAAAACCCGACACCAAATTTTTGCTCGGTATAAAAGATGCTTACGAAAAAGTGGAACAGAATATTGAAAAATACAGGTTCCGTGAGGCGTTGGCAGAAGCAATGAATGTGGCGCGCTCCGGTAATAAATACCTTGCAGACAACGAGCCCTGGAAACTGATAAATACCGACAAAGAAAAAACTGCTGAGGTAATTTATACTTCACTTTTAGTTGCCGCACATCTGAGTATTTTACTGGAACCGTTTTTGCCTTTCACGACTAAAAAGTTGCGAATGTTATTAGGGATTACAAAACCTGTTTCATGGTTTTTTGAAGAAACAGCATTATTAAAATCAGGACAGGAAATCGGTCAACCTCTGCACCTGTTTAACAACATAGATGACGAAACCATTCAAAAGCAATTGGAGAAATTACATGCAATGAAACCCGTTGTGGCTGTGGCTGATCCTGAACCGGCTGCGATAAAACCATTTAAACCGGAAATTACTTTTGAAGATTTTGCAAAATCAGATATCCGCATCGGAACAATATTAGAAGCAGAAAAAGTTCCCAAAGCGGATAAGCTTTTGAAATTGCTGGTTGATACAGGCATTGACAAACGCACCGTTGTTTCAGGCATTGCAGCATATTACAAACCTGAAGATATCATCGGGCAAAAGGTTTCTATTTTGGTAAACCTTGCTCCACGCAAACTGCGTGGTATTGAATCACAAGGCATGATATTGATGGCAGAAGATGTGAACGGAAAACTTTGTTTTGTTCAGCCTTCAGAGAGTATTACAAATGGGGGAGAAGTGAAGTAACCCTTCGACAGGCTCAGGGTGACGATACATTTACACCTTCAACGCTTTTTTCGCTTCAATGCTTGCCTGAATATCTTCCAGTCTTCCTTTTGGAATTGCACTGATCAGTTTCTGCGTGTACTCTGTTTGCGGGTTATCGCAAATAGAATCGGCATCGCCCATTTCTTCTACTTTTCCTTTGTTCATTACAACCATGCGGTCGCTCATGAATTTCACTACCGACAAATCGTGTGAGATGAAAATATAAGTGAAATGGAAATCGCGTTTTAATTCATTGAGCAAGTTGAGAACCTGAGCCTG
>CAMAVO010000045.1 GCA_945861685.1 Chitinophaga pinensis
AAGGCATGATTATTTCCGATGGTTACAACGGAACACCTACTGGTTTTTCCAATGATTGCGAAAACCCGGAAGGCGAAACCTGGTGGTATGTTTTACATGCAGAAGCCAATGCCATTATGAAAGTAGCTCGTTCAACCAACAACGCCCGCAGCGCAACATTGTATCTTACACTTTCGCCTTGCAAAGAATGCAGCAAGTTGATATTGCAGTCGGGAATAAAACGTTTAGTTTATATCAACGAATATAAAGACACAACCGGAGTTGATTTCTTGCGTGATGCGGGAGTAGATGTTCTTCAAATTCCGCAAGTCTGAGCATGAGTAATAACTCGTTTCGCCCGTTTATTTATTTTCCAATTTTATTTGCGTTGGTGTTGGTTGGCGGTATTTATGTAGGTGTAAATCTGAATGCCGAAGCCGGTCATAATTTATTCAAGCCCGTTGTAAAACCGCAACATCACAAGCTCACCGAAATTCTCAATTATATTGAGCAGGAATATGTGGACACGGTGAGCATGGATTCACTCACCGAAGAAACCATCACAAAATTGTTGCAATCGCTCGACCCGCATTCGTCCTATATCCCTGCAAAAGAATTACAAGCAATGAACGAACCGCTAGAAGGTAAGTTTGAAGGAATAGGAGTAGAGTTCAATATTATTGATGATACCATTGTTGTTATTGCTCCAATCTCAGGCGGACCTTCTCAGAAATTAGGTATTCAGCCTGGCGACCGCATTGTAAAAATTGAAGGACAAACCGTTGCCGGAACAGGAATAAAATCAAAAGATGTGATGGATAAGCTCCGAGGAAAAGGCGGAACAGAAGTTAACATCCACATTTTTCGCAGAGGAGCAAAAGACCTGATTGAATATAACATCACGCGCGGAACAATTCCTATTCACAGCATTGATGTGGCTTTCATGTTAAATGACGAAACCGGTTATATCAAAATCAGTCGTTTTGGGGCAACAACTTTTGATGAATATTTAGAAGCATTTGAAAAATTAGAAAAAGCCGGACTAAAGAAATTAGTTCTTGACTTACGCGGAAATCCGGGAGGATATTTGAATGCAGCCAATGATCTTGCAGATGAGTTTTTAACCAATAAGAAAATGATTGTATACACAGAGGGCAAAGCTCGTCCTCGCCAAAATCATTTTGCTACTTCAAACGGTGGCTTTGAAAAAAATCCGTTAGTAATTTTGGTAGATGAAGGTTCTGCTTCTGCCAGTGAAATTCTTGCTGGCGCAATTCAGGATAATGACCGCGGAACAATTATTGGCCGCAGAACTTTTGGAAAAGGATTGGTTCAGGAACAGGTTGATTTGCCTGATGGTTCAGCCATACGTTTAACAATTGCACGGTATTATACACCAACAGGAAGAAGCATACAAAAACCATACACACATAATGCCGAGGAGTATTATGAAGAATATTACGACCGCATTGAAAACGGTGAGCTATACAATAAAGATAGCATTCAATTCAGCGATTCGCTTAAATTCACTACGCTCGGAGGAAAAGTTGTTTACGGTGGTGGCGGAATTATGCCCGATGTTTTTGTTCCTGTTGATACAACAAGGCTTTCTAAATATCTTTCTGCTGTTTTCAGTAAAGGATTGGTAAATCAGTTTGCCTTTGATTATGCAGATAAAAACCGCGCATCTTTAATGACATACAAAGATTTTGGAAGTTTCAATAAACAATTTTTAGTTTCAGAAAAAATGCTCAATGACTTTGTTCTGTATGCCGAAAATAAAGGAGTTAAGAAAGAGGAACACGGAATAAAAGTCTCTGCTGATTACATCAAACTTCAAATAAAAGCCATCATTGCCCGCAACATCTGGAACGATGAGGGATATTATCCTGTAATTCTCAGTGACGATGCTATTTTGAAAAAGGCATTGGAAGAATTGAAATAAAAAAGGGGGCTTAACGCCCCCTTTTTATTTTCTGAAAAATCAGAAATTAGTGATGTGTAGTGTCTGCAGGAGCAGCTTCTGTAGCAGCCGGTGCAGCTTCAGTTGTTGCAGGAGCAGCTTCTGTTGTAGTTGCTTCTTCGGTTTTGTGTTCTCCTCCGCATGATGCGAAAATGAATGTTCCCGCTGCGAAAATGAGCATGAAAATTTTGTTCATAATATGGATTGGTTTTAGAGATTAATAATGCTCCAAATGTATACCGATTATTATGCAACAAATTGCAAGCAATAAAAAAGTTTAAAACAGCGTTTGTTAATAACCTTTATTTTTACCCGCACTAAAAAACAGAACATGATAAAGAAGATAATGCTGCTCGGTTCGGGCGAATTAGGAAAAGAATTTGTGATTGCCGCCAAGCGAATGGGACAATTTGTAATTGCTGTTGATTCATACGCAGGCGCTCCTGCTATGCAGGTTGCAGATGCCTCTGAAGTGATTGATATGCTTGACGGAAATGCACTTGATGGCATTGTTGCTAAACATAAACCTGATTTAATAGTTCCGGAAATTGAAGCTATCAGAACAGAACGTTTTTATGAGTATGAAAAGCAGGGGATACAAGTTGTTCCAAGTGCGCGCTCAGCAAATTTTACCATGAACCGCAAAGCAATTCGTGATTTGGCTGCGAAAGAATTGGGATTAAAAACCGCTGATTATCGTTTTGCAACAACCGCAGAAGAATTTAAAAAAGCCGTTGCCGAAGTTGGAATTCCATGTGTTGTAAAACCACTAATGTCTTCATCGGGCAAAGGGCAAAGCACCATAAAAACCGAAGCTGATATTGATAAAGCTTGGGAAATTGCAACTACTAAAAGTCGCGGTGATATTCAGGAAGTGATTGTTGAAGCATTTGTAAAATTTGATACAGAGATAACATTGTTAACAGTAACCCAGAAAGACGGTCCCACATTGTTTTGTCCACCAATCGGGCACCGGCAGGAATCCGGGGATTACCGTGAAAGCTGGCAACCGGTAAACATTGGAAAAAAGGAATTGGAAGAAGCGCGGGATATGGCGGAGAAAGTTACCCGTGCTCTTACAGGGCAAGGCATTTGGGGTGTTGAATTCTTTTTGGGTGAAGATGGCGTTTACTTCTCTGAGCTTTCGCCTCGTCCTCATGATACAGGAATGGTAACGCTTGCAGGCACACAAAATTTTTCGGAATTTGAGTTGCATCTGCGTGCTGTTCTTGGCTTGCCAATTCCTGAAATTAAATTAGAAAAAGCAGGAGCCAGCGCGGTAATTCTTGCAGATAGAATTAGCCCTACACCACCCAGTTACGAAGGTGTTGCAGAAGCACTAAAAGAATCCGATACGGACATTCGAATTTTCGGAAAACCAACTACAAGACCAAATCGCAGAATGGCTGTGGCATTGGTTTCTGACAAACCTGATGCAGATGTGTCTTCGCTGATCGAGAAAGCAAAAAAAGTAGCTGCAAAAGTAAGACTGAACTATTAATTCAGTTTGTAAATTTTTCCGGGCAGCGAAGAAACAACTCCCGAGAATTCCATATTCAGTAACGTTGCAGCTAGTTTGCTCATGCTCATTTTTGCAGCAGCAGAAAGTATATCAATATGCAATTGTCCCTTTTCTGAAAGTATATCAGCCAGAATTTTTTCATCAGCACTCAGTTCAACAAACAACTGTTTCTGAACTATTTTTTTCTTTTCCGTCTTTGTTTCCCACCCCATCATGTAAGCAATTTCTTTTGCCGAAGTTACCAGTGCAGCCTTGTTGCGACTGATTAACCAGTTGCAGCCTTCGGAGTATTTGTCTTTCACTCTTCCCGGAACAGCAAACACATCACGGCTATAACTATTAGCTATTTCTGCGGTTATTAATGAGCCGCCTTTGCCGGTGCTTTCCACCACCAACACAGCATCTGCTATGCCCGCAATAATCCTGTTTCTTTCCGGGAAATTTCCTGGAAAGAATTCTGTTTTGGAAGGGTAATCGGTTACTAACACACCATTTTCAATTATCTTTTTTGCAGTATCGCGATGCACACTAGGATACATAATATCAAGTCCGTGACCAAGTACAGCAATGGTTTTAAGATTATTTTTTAGAGCAGCTTTGTGTGCGCAAATGTCAATTCCGTAAGCTAAACCACTGGCAATAGTTACATCAAGTGCCGTTAAGTCTTCAATAATTTTCTCGCATACTTCTTTTCCGTAATCAGTTGCTTTTCGTGTTCCCACAACACTCAGAATTTTTCCGGAGTTGAAATCATAATCACCTTTTGTATAAAATAAAACAGGGCTGTCATCGCAGTTTTTCAATCGGTTTGGATATTCCTTTTCAGTGAAAAAATAAGTTTTGATTTTATGCTTTTTAATAAACTTAATTTCCTCTTCAGCACGCTCAAAAACATCTGTAACGGTTATCAGTTTTGCAGTGGCAGCGCCTATTCCTGGTATTTTTTCAAGATGAATTTTCTTTTCGCTGAAGACAGCTTCAACACCACCGCAATAAGCAATCAGTTTCTTAGCAGTAATGTCACCAATACCCGGAATAAGCGTTATTGCAATCTGAAATAATAGCTTGTCGTCCGACATAATTTAAAATTTGCCGAAAAAGTATAAAAAAATGTTATGCGTGCATAACTATTTTTTAAATTCGCAGCCTTTTTAGGTCTTTTCAATCTAAATTATTAATCTTTTAATCCATTTTTTTATGAAATTGAAATCTACTTTAGTTTTCAGTGTAGCATTATTTTCTATCTTTTCAGTAAGTGAGATTTTTGCGCAATCAACGTTTGAAAATGTTCACGCACTTTTTCAAGCAAAATGCACAGCCGGATGTCACAGCGGTGGCTCACCTTCAGGAAATTTAAACCTGAGCGGAACAACAGCAGATGTTTATAACAGGCTTGTAAATGTTAATCCAACTAACCCTGTTGCCCTTGGTAAGGGGTATAAAAGAGTTACGCCAGGGTATCCCTATTACAGTTTTTTGATGAAAAAGGTAAATAGTGGATTAGACGTTCATAATGATCTTGAAACAGGAGAAGGAAACACTATGCCCAATAACGTAAATACACTTACCAATGTTGAAAAGGAACTTATACGTCAATGGATAATTTGGGGTGCTCCCGATACAGGAAATGTTTATAATGAAAATCTTATAGTTGATTTTTATAATGGTCCCGGAATTCCTGAAATACAAGCTCCACCTACTCCCGAAGAAGAAGGAAGAGAAGGATATCAGATGCGCTTTGGTCCGATTTTTTTGGAGCCTGGTGGAGAATTTGAATTTTTTCAGCCTTATAATCCAAAGCTTTCAGCTGCAAAGGAAATTACAGAAATGAAAGGGATAATATCGCCAACTTCTCATCATTGGGTATTAAGAGAGATTGATGCTGCTGGAGTAAATGGACTTGGATCTGCACCGGCTGATGGAAGTAATATGCTTACACAAGCATATGTTTTTCAGCACTCAAATTATATGGGAGTGTGGCAATTTTCAGGAAGTATTGATTTGCCTCAAGGCACTGCAATTTTTCAGGATTCAGGAGACGTACTCCTTCTTAACTTGCACATTCCAAACTACAGTCAGGACTCAATAATAGCTGCTACAGGATATTATAATATTTATACTCAGGATATTGGATCAGGTGCTGTTGAAATGAAAACTAGTCTAGCTGCTTATGGTGGTACAGATCCATTTCTATTAAATATTCCTCCAACTGGGCAGCCATTTACTTTGCAAAATCACTTTACAATGCCAGGGGAAACCTGGTATTTTTGGACTTTGCAAGCACATTCACATAGCAGAGGTACTGATTATGATATGTTCTACAGAAATTCGGACGGCACTGAAGGAAATCAGTTTTATGAGGGTTTTTACAATGCTGATTATACTTTTAATCAAGGGTATTATGATTATTCTCACCCACCTATTCTGAAAAACGATGAATTTATCGAGGTTGATATGAGTAATGGACTTATTTTTGAAGCTACATGGCAAAACAATACTGCTGATACAATTCCTTTCGGGTTTACGACACAAGGAGAAATGTTTGTTACATATTTTCAATATACCACTGAACTTCCAACCTCAGTTGAAGAAAAAGAAAAGCCTGTTTCAAATGTTGATGTTTATCCAAACCCTTCACGCGATAACATCAACCTTAGCTATACTCTTAAAAACACTGCCCACGCAGTTGTTGAGCTCTTTAACCTCACAGGTTCAAAAGTTAAAACAATTGTAAACAGTGTTCAGTCGGCTGGTAAACATTTGCTAAAAATTAAATCAGCCGAAGAGGAACTTGCTCCAGGTACTTATATGGTAAGTGTAACCGTTGACGGAGAGGTTACTACTAAGAAGATAGTATCGCTCAACTAAAAGAAAAACTTGCTTTTTGCGCAAAGTGTAGTATATTTGCGCAGATTTTTACGGAAAACAGACAGCGGGGACCAAAAGTCCCCGCTTCATTTGTAGGAAATGATAAGCGAAAAAAGAGTAAAAGAAATAGTTGAAGAAAAGGTAAAAGGCACCGAGCTTTTTATTGTGGAAGTGAAAGTGAGTGGCGGGAACAGAATTAGTATTGCTCTGGATCGCCCTACAAAGCTGAATGTAGGAGATTGCGCAGAAGTAAGTCGCTATGTGGAAAGCCAGTTGAACCGTGATGTGGAAGATTTTGAAATAACGGTTTCTTCGCCCGGATTGGAACAACCACTGAAAGTGTTGAACCAGTTTTTAAAGCACCAGGGCAGAAACGTTAGAGTGGTGTTGAAAGAGGGAAAATTGCTCAGAGGAAAAATGACTGATGCAAATGAGGAAGGAATAACACTTGAAATTTTTCGCGAAAACAAAAAGAAGAATAAAGAACAAACTGAAAATGAAATAGTAAACCTTAAATACCCGGAAATAAAAGAAACAAAACTTGAAATAACTTTTAAATAAAAAATCATGAGTAACAAGATTAATCTCAGCGAACAGTTCGCAGAATTTAAAGAAAGCAAAAACATTGACCGCACCAACATGATGCGTATCATGGAGGAAGTGTTCAGGGCTGCCATCATTAAAAAGTATTACACCGATGAAAATATTGACATCACTGTAAACGTTGACAAAGGTGACCTGGAGATTTGGCGCAATCGTAAGATTGTTGCTGATGATGATCTGGATTTGGAAAACCTTGAAATTCCTTATTCAGAAGCCATAAAAATTGATGCTGATTTTCAAATTGGTGAAGATGTTACAGAGCCTGTAATACTTGCAGATTTTGGTCGCAGAGCGGTTCTTGCACTTCGTCAGAATTTGAAAGGCAGAATTGATGATTTGGAAAATGAAGGTATTTTCAAAAAATATAAAGACCGCGAAAGCGAAATTGTTACCGGTGAAGTTTATCAGGTTTGGAAAAAAGAAACTTTGGTATTGGATGACGAAGGCAATGAAATGATACTTCCTAAAACCGAACAAATACCATCTGACTTTTTCAAAAAAGGTGACAGCGTGCGTGCAGTGATTGAAACAGTTGAAATGAGGAACAACAAACCTGCAATTGTTCTTTCAAGAACCTCTCCTAAATTTTTGGAAAGATTATTTGAGCAAGAGGTTCCTGAAGTATTTGATGGATTAATTACCATCAAAAAAATTGACCGTGTACCGGGAGAAAGAGCTAAAGTTGCTGTGGAGTCTTATGATGACCGTATTGATCCGGTTGGAGCATGTGTAGGTATGAAAGGTTCACGTATTCACGGAATTGTTCGTGAGTTGAAAAACGAAAATATTGACGTGATTAACTACACTACCAATACCCAACTGTTCATTCAACGTGCATTGAGCCCTGCAAAAATCACCAGCATCTCCATTGACGAAGAAAAGAAAAGAGCCGATGTGTTTTTGAAACCCGACCAGGTTTCTTTGGCAATCGGAAAAGGTGGACATAACATCAAACTTGCCGGAAAAATTACAGGCTACGAAATTGATGTTTACCGCGATACAGATGTAGATGTTGAAGACGTTGACTTAGATGAATTTTCAGACGAAATTGAAGGTTGGATTATTGATGAGCTGAAAGCAATAGGTTGCGATACAGCGAAATCAGTAATTGACATCGGTTTTGAAGATCTGGTAAAACGTACCGACCTTGAAGAAGAAACAGTAAAAGATGTTATTAATATTTTGAAATCAGAGTTTGAATAAGGATTAAATCGTCATTGCGAGCGACAGCGAAGCAATCTGTTTTAACAAGAGATTGCTTCGGGTGAAAAACCTTCGCAATGACGAAAAAAGCAGATTTAAAGAAAATAAATACATTAGCAGATAGATATGTCAGAAGTCCAGGCTCCAAAGCGATTAGCCAAAGTAGCAACAGAACTCAATCAGAGTAAGGATACTATCCTTGAGTTTCTTAAAGCAAAAGGGTTTTCCGTTGAGAATAATCCCAACGCTAAACTCGATTCGGAGCAATACAATGTATTGGTTAAAGAATTTCAAGCTGATAAATCGCTGAAAGAGCAAGCAGAGAAAGAATTAAACCGTCTGAAAAAAGATGCAAATGCATCGGTTGTTGTTGAAGCACCGGTTGTTGTTGCACCTGTAAAAAAAGCACCTGAGCCCGAGGAAGTAAAAGTTGTTCAACCCGAAGTAGAGGTAGCAAAGAAAGAAGAAGAAGTAATAAAAGCCAAAGCTGAAAAATTAGGAGTTAAACAAACGGGCACAATTGATCTTGATGCACTAAATCAAAAGACCAAGCCCGGAAAGAAATCAAAGAAGAAAGAGGAAGTAGTAGAAGAACCGAAGGTTGAAGAAGTTGCTCCGATTGTTGAAGCGGTTGAAGAAACTCCCGTTGTTGAAGAAGTAAAAGAAATTCCGAAAGAAGAGAACCTGCACAAAACAGAATACACAAAACTGAAAGGTGCAACGGTTCTCGGCAAAATGGAATTGCCGGTTGAGAAAGAAAAAGAGAAGAAAAAACAACCTGTCGCTTCGTCTAACGACAATGATCCTAACCGCAAGAAAAAACGTAAACGCATCCGTAAAGATTTAGAGCCCGCAACGGTTGATAAATCAGATAAGAGCCGCCCGCGCGGACCTCAGCCTAAAGCTGAACTTACGGATGAAGATATTCAGAAACAGATTAAAGAAACGCTTGCTCGTCTTAGTGGTTCAGGAGGGAAATCGAAATCATCAAAATACCGCAGAGAGAAACGTGATGATGTAAGAAACAAATTTGAGGTTGAGCAGGAACTGATTGCAGCAGAAGGAAAGGTTATTAAAGTTACCGAGTTTGTTACGGCAAATGAATTGGCAAAACTGATGAATGTTCCTGTCAACAGCATTATCTCAGCATGTATGTCGCTTGGTTTGTTTGTTTCCATCAACCAACGTTTGGATGCAGAGACATTGAACATTGTTGCTGAAGAATTCGGACATAAAGTTGAGTTCGTGAGTGCCGAAGTGCAGGAGGCTATTAAAGAAGTAGAAGATCAGCCCGAAGATTTGGAAGCGCGTCCGCCTATTGTTACGGTAATGGGACACGTTGACCATGGTAAAACTTCATTGCTTGACTATATCCGTAAAGCAAACGTAATTGCTGGTGAGGCGGGTGGTATCACTCAGCACATCGGTGCATACAGTGTTACACTTGATAGCGGTAAAAAATTAACATTCCTTGATACTCCCGGTCACGAAGCATTTACTGCTATGCGTGCCCGTGGTGCACAGGTTACCGATATTGCAATTATTGTAGTTGCCGCTGACGATAACGTGATGCCGCAAACACGTGAGGCAATCAATCACGCACAGGCTGCGGGTGTCCCAATGGTTTTTGCAATTAATAAAGTGGATAAAGCGGGAGCTAATCCTGAAAAAATAAAAGAAGAATTAGCCACCATGAATTTGTTAGTTGAAGAGTGGGGAGGAAAATTCCAGAGTGCTGATATTTCTGCTAAACAGGGAAAAAATATTGATGCGCTTTTAGAGAAAGTTTTGTTGGAAGCAGAGATGTTGGATTTAAAAGCAAATCCTAAACGTAAAGCAACAGGAACAATTATAGAGTCAGAGTTGGATAAAGGAAGAGGTTATGTTTCAACCATGTTGGTTGAATCGGGAACGCTCAGAATTGGTGATATTATTTTGGCAGGTTGTTACAGTGGAAGAGTAAAAGCACTTTTTAATGAACGTGGAGGTGCGATTTCAGAAGCCGGTCCTTCTATGCCGGTGCGTATGCTTGGACTAAGCGGTGCGCCTCAGGCAGGTGATCGTTTCAATGTAATGGATGATGAGCGCGAAGCAAAGGACATTGCAACCAAACGTTTGCAATTGCAACGTGAGCAAGGTTACAGAACACACAAGCACATTACACTTGATGAGATTGGAAGACGTATTGCCATCGGTGATTTCAAAGAACTGAATGTTATCATCAAAGGAGACGTGGATGGTTCGGTTGAAGCTCTTTCAGATTCATTGATTAAACTGTCTACTGATAAAATTCAGGTGAACATTATCATGAAAGCGGTAGGTGCGGTAACAGAATCAGATGTGTTGCTGGCTTCTGCTTCCAATGCAATCATTATCGGTTTCCAGGTTCGTCCTTCATTGAATGCACGTAAATTGGCCGAACAGGAACAAATTGATATCCGTCTTTATTCCATTATCTATGATGCTATCAATGAATTGAAGGCAGCAATGGAAGGTATGTTGGCTCCTGAATTTGAAGAGAAGATTGTTGGAAATATTGAAGTGCGTGATGTTTTCAAAATTTCTAAAGTTGGAACTGTTGCCGGTTGTATGGTGCTGGATGGTGAAGTTTCAAGACAAACCAGTGTGCGTATAATCCGTGATGGTATTGTGGTTTACACAGGCGAACTTGGTTCACTCAAACGTTTTAAAGACGATGTAAAAGAAGTAAAAGCGGGTTATGAGTGCGGTTTGAACATCAAGAATTTCAACGACATCAAGGTAGGCGACATCATTGAAGGATACAAACAGGTTGAAGTAAAACCGAAGTTGTAATTTTTACTGAATATATAAATAAAAAGGGGCGATTTATCGCCCCTTTTTATTTATATAAATTGATGATTTTACTGAAATAAAATACTTCCTTCCAGAATACTTCCGCCTCTGAAATAAGATAAATCAGGGTTAACGCACATCACCGGAATTTGCGATTCGTTATTAATGATTTTTTCGTTTTCAGGTCCGATGATAAATTCAATCACCACATCTTCTTCCTTTTCGGTCATAATCATAAGTAAGTCGGCATTTTCCTGTGCAGAGTAGCGCAACAGTTCTTTTACATAATTACCTTTTTGTCCTGCTTCTTCCGAGTGCTTGATATTATTTTTGGCAAGAAAAGATTTTGCGAAACCAACATTCTTTTTCACCTGATTGGTAATAAATTCATCCGATTCATATTTGGCATAAATCTTTACTTCAGCATCAAAAAGTTTTGCCATCAAAATGGCATGAAATACTTTCTGTTTAACTTCTTTTGAGCCGTCCATAGGTATCACAATTTTTTTGTAGCCGTTAGCAGAAGAATTTTTCTTCTGAACAATAACAACAGGAACAGGAGAAGAAGTAGTAACCTTGATTGCCCAAGCACCCAATACTTTTTGGTTCAATCCAACAACACCGTGCGTTCCCATCACTAATAAACGTGCTCCTCGGTTTTTTGCGGTTTCACCAATGGTGGTAAAAATATTTCCTTCGGGTAATTCAAATCCTGCTTTTATTCCGTGTTCTTTAAAAATGGAATCGCATTGCTTTTGCAGCTGCTCTTCAAGTGCAGTAATTGTTTTCCCGTCTTTTTTTAGTTTAGCTTTTGTATCAGGAGTAACGATGTGAACTAACAACAATTCATCTTTTCCCTTCTTTGCAATTGCAATTGCGTGACTTAGCGCACAATCTGCAACATCTGTAAAATCAGTAGGAACTAATATTAAGTTTTGTCTGTTTTTCTCTTCCATTATTTATAAGTGTCAACTATTTTTTGAATTTCGGCAAGATGCCTTTGTTTGGGTTCTTCGCGCAAACGCTTTGAGAAAAATGTAAAATATTTATGATTATTCAGAAACTTTACCTGCAAACGATTCCAGTCTTGTTCGCTTGCTATTCCATTATTTTCAGTCATTTCACGAAATAGTGATGCGGCTATAAATTCAAAATCTTCGCGACCTAAGTAATCAAGGTCAGCATCGCAAAGTATTTGTTCTAACGTAGTTTTAGGCGTCTGCGGAATTTTTGTAGCCATAATCAGTCCGCACACAATTTCAATCTCTTCGGGATTGTAGCCAAATTCGGGTAATGATTCCCGTGCGATTTCGCACCCCATCTCTTCATGGTTCTTATAGGTTTTCAAGAAACCGCAATCGTGATAAAGTGCACCGGTTTTAAGTAGCGTAAGTTCATCGCCTCTTACATCTTCAATTTCGGCAATCATAATGGCAGCATTCATAACATCAACTGTATGATGAAACCCGTGGTAATAAAGATTGGTAGCCAATTCTTCATTAAGTTTTTTAACTATAAAATATTTTGCCGCTGCGTAGTTCATGTCCTTAATTCTGCCAAACCTACATTTTTTTTGATAAATGTCAAAAACGAAGGTTTAACGACAAAGAATGATTTAGGTTTTCATTTCCTACTTTAGCCCTGAATTATGGGAGTAAATGCTATAAAAATAAGACAAGGAAAAAAGGAAGATCTGGCAGCAATCTTATCACTGATAAAGGAACTCGCTGAATACGAAAAAGCTCCTTTGGAAGTAAAAGTTACTCTCGAAGAATTGGAGAAAAGCGGATTTGGTGAAAACCCTGTTTTCAATTTTTTTGTTGCAGAGAATGAAGATGGAATACTTGGAATGGCACTTTATTACACCAAATATTCAACATGGAAAGGGCCTTGTATTTTCCTCGAAGACCTTATTGTTGCCCAAAGCAAGCGCAGAAAGGGAATAGGAGCTCTCCTTTTTGAAAGAATGATTCAACTGGCAAAAGAAATGAAGGTTCCAAGATTGGAATGGCAGGTTTTGGAGTGGAATGAACCGGCTATAAACTTTTACAAAAAATATAATGCCAACTTAGATGCAGAATGGATTAACGGCAAATTGATTTATTCGCAGTTGCAGGAATTTAAGACTGAACAGAATTTGTAATATTGTAAAATGAAGAAACTCTTATTTTTTGCTTCAGCTACTTTATTGCTGCAATGTCATTCTCCCGAAACTAAAACCGATAATACTATTTACGTGAAAGACCCTCATTCTTATTCCCAGCCTGAAAAGTCGGTTGTCAAACATCTTGCTCTTGACCTTAAAGTTGATTTTGAAAAACAAGAACTTTCCGGGAAAGCTGTTTATGATATTCAAAACAATAATTCAAACGAAATTATTTTCGACACGAGAAATCTTAATATTCAAAAGATAACGTTGGGTGAAGATGAAAAGGAAGCAAGTTTTTCACTGAGTGAAAACGACAGCATTTTCGGACAAGCATTAACTGTCAGCATTGAAAAAAACACGTCACGTGTTACGATTTATTATTCTACAACCAAAGGTGCTGAAGCTTTGCAGTGGCTAACTCCTCAGCAAACAGCAGGGAAGACACAGCCATTTCTTTTTACACAAGGACAAGCCATTCTTTCGCGCACATGGTTTCCTTGTCAGGATAGTCCTGGAATTAGATTTACCTATTCTGCTCAACTCAGAGTTCCTGAAAATTTACTGGCAGTTATGAGCGCGGAGAATCCGGTTGCTAAAAATGATAGCGGTGTTTATAATTTCTCAATGCCACAGCCTGTGCCCGCTTATCTGGTTGCTTTATCCGTTGGTGATATTGAGTTTAAAAAAATAGGTGAACGTACAGGTGTTTATGCTGAACCTGTAATGCTTGAAAAATCTGTTTATGAGTTTGCTGATATGGAAGATATGCTCATCAGTGCAGAGAAATTATATGGAAAGTATCAGTGGGGACAATACGATGTTATTGTTCTGCCTCCGAGCTTTCCTTTTGGAGGAATGGAAAATCCTCGATTGACTTTCGCTACACCAACTATTATCGCAGGTGATCGTTCACTCACTTCGCTTGTTGCACATGAGATGGCACATTCATGGTCAGGAAATTATGTGACTAATGCAACCTGGGATGATATCTGGATGAACGAAGGTTTTACTGTTTATTTTGAGCGCAGAATTGTGGAAGCTATTTACGGAAAAGAATATGTGGAGATGCAATGGCAATTGGGTTTGCAGGATCTGGAAGCAACGCTGGAAGAGTTTCATGAATCAGGTGAAGAATCATCTTTAAAACTTCATTTAGAGGGTAGAAATCCTGATGATGGGTTGAGTGATATTCCGTATGAAAAAGGCGCACACTTTGTTTTGTTGCTGGAACAAAAAGCAGGAAGAGAAAAATTAGATAAATTTTTGAATGATTATTTTAATGCACATGCTTTTAAAACAATCACTACCGAAGAGTTTTTGAAATATTTAGATAAAGAGTTCATCAAAAAATATTCGCTGGATGTGAATGTGGACGAGTGGGTTTATAAGAACGGACTTCCTGCAAATTGTCCGCGCGTTGTTTCTGCAAAATTTAAAACTGTTGAACAGGCTTTATTCTCGTGGAGTAAAGGAACAAAGCCGGAATTACTTCCAACCAAAGAATGGACCTGCCATGAGTGGTTGCACTTTATCCGCAACCTTCCCGGTAATATCAGTGCTGCTGAAATGGAGGTATTGGACAATGCTTTTCATTTCACAAATTCAGGAAACTCAGAAGTAGCAGCTGCATGGTTTGTTCAGGCAATTAACAGCAATTATAAAAATGCGTATCCCGAAATTGAAACGTTCTTAATGAATGTAGGAAGAAGAAAGTTCATTGTTCCGCTTTATAAGCAGTTTGTTAAAACAGAAGAAGGGAAAAAACTTGCACAGGAAATTTATGCAAAGGCAAGACCGAATTATCATGCAGTTGCTGCAATTACCCTGGATGAACTTTTAGGCTATAAATTACCTTAGTGTAAAAATGCAAAACGAAAGAAGAAACTTTCTCACTAAAGTTGGCAAAGCAGCAGGTGCTTTAACCATCGGCTCATGGCTTGACCCTTTGAATGCATTGGCAATTGATGAAGCATTTGAACGTGTGCAAGCACTTCCTCCGCTTGCAGTTGCTGAAGATGAAGATTTCTGGAGATGGGTTAGGCAATGTTATACGGTGAATTATGACATCATTAATTTAAACAACGGTGGAGTAAGTCCCCAACCCAAAGTAGTGCAGGATGCTTTTGAGAATTTCAACCGCACCAGCAATTATGGCCCATCGTATTATATGTGGCGCATTATTGACCAAGGACGTGAACCTTTGCGCAGAGAATTGGCGGAACTTGCAGGTTGTTCTCCAGAAGAAGTTGTTGTAAACAGAAATGCTACAGAAGCATTGGAGACAATTATTTTCGGATTGAATCTGAAAGAAGGTGATGAAGTAGTGCTGTGCAAATACGACTATCCCAATATGAAAAATGCCTGGCTGCAACGTGAGAAAAGGGATAAAATAAAATTAGTGTGGGTTGACATTCCGATACCTGCTGAAAATGATGATGAGCTAGTTTCTATTTATGAAAAAGCGTTCACAAACAAAACAAAAGTGGTGCATGTTACACATGTTATCAACTGGACAGGACAAATTTTGCCGGTAAGAAAAATTGCTGACAAAGCACATGCAAAAGACATTGATGTGTTGTGCGATGGCGCACATTCATTTGCACATATTGAATTCAAAATTTCTGAACTTGATTGTGATTATTTCGGAACGAGTTTGCACAAGTGGTTATGTGCTCCATTCGGTTCGGGAATGATGTTTATCAAAAAGGGAAAGATTAAAAATATCTGGCCGTTGTTTGGTAATGATAATCCAAATGGTGATGATATCCGCAAGTTTGAATCGCAGGGCACACGCAGTTTTGCAACCGAACAGGCAATTAGAAATGCTATTGAATTTCATCTTGTGATAGGCTCAAAAAGAAAAGAAGAACGATTGCGGTATCTTAAAAATTACTGGACAGAAAAAGTAAAAGATATTCCGAAAGTTAAATTCTACACTTCTCTAAAAACTGAGTATTCCTGTGCGCTTTTTTGTGTTGGAATCGAAGGAATGAAGCCCGGAGATTTGGAAAGTGAATTATTCAACACTTATAAAATCCATACAACAACTATTGACTTTGAGGCAGCGCATGGTGTGCGTGTAACACCGCATGTTTATACTTCATTGCGTGATCTAGATTTACTGGTGAAAGCGATTAAAGAGATAGTAGCAAAATAATAATCGTCATGCTGAACTTGTTTCAGCATCTTAAAGAAGAGACCCTGAAACAAGTTCAGGGTGACGTTAACTGCTCCAAATTCTTCACCAGCAATTGAACAGTTTTTCTGCTTTTTAGTTCCAGTAAAACTTCTGTGTTTATAGTTACACGCTCAATCGTTTGCTGATTGTAATTTCGCACTGTAATTAATTCCAATCCTGAGTTGTAAACCACTTTAAAATCCTTTTGCAGCAAAGCTATTAACACTGGAATTTTGTATTTATCATCGTCAACACTTACAGAAAAGCTGATGGCGGTATTTTGCATAATGTTTATTTTTATTCCTGCTTCTGAAAAGCTTTTAAAAATTTCCATCAGGTTCTTCTCAACGATAAACGAAAAATCTTTTGACATGATGGAAATCAACACCTGATTCATTCTGTAAATGAAGGAAGGAATCTGCAAAGGGTTTTCCTCATTAGATACTACCGTTCCGGTTTTGTCAGGCTCAATAAATGATTTTACATACAGCGGAATATTCTTGTTTTGCAACGGTTGTATGGTTTTCGGATGTATTACACTTGTTCCGAACCACGCCAACTCAATCGCATCACGGTACGAAATCTTGTCTAATAGCACCGTATCGTCAAACCATTTTGGGTCGGCATTTAAAACTCCGGGAACATCTTTCCAGATGGTTACATCGGTTGCGGGGAGTGTATGTGCAAATATGGCAGCCGTAAAATCAGAGCCTTCTCTTCCTATTGTAGTGGTGTAATTTTCTGAAGTAACACCTATGAAACCTTGTGTGATGGCAAGTTTTGTTTTTCCTGCAAACAGCGGAACTAATTTTTGCTGCACATTATTTTCTGTTGCTTCCCAGTTAATTGCTGCATTACGCCAAGTATCATCTGTGCTAATATAATCACGGGCATCCAACCAACTGTTTTTCAATCCTGTTTCATTCAGGTAAGCACTTACAATGCGTGTGGCGATCACTTCTCCAATAGATACTATCTGGTCGTATTCAAAGTCATAAGATTTGGTTGGCTCGCCATCAGTTGCCCATTCCAATTCAGCAAAAACATTATTTATAGTATCAAAAACAGGATGATTTTTATTGCTGAACAATTCATTCATTATAGTAAGGTGATAGCTGCGGATAGGTTCTATTTGTTCAGCTACGCCTGCGTTATTATGGTAAAAAGCCTCTGCTACTTTTTCCAGCATATTGGTTGTTTTTCCCATTGCTGAAACAACAGTAAGGATATTCTCATCTTTATACATGCCTAGAATTTTTGCAACGTTGCGCACGCCTGCAGCATCTTTTACAGATGCTCCACCGAATTTGAAAACTTTCATGCCGCGAAGATAAAAGAAGAAAATGGAACATGGATGACGGTAACTAGAACACAGATGACGCGGATTAAGCAGATTAACACGGATTTAAAATCTACGAAGATCAGCCCAATCTGCGTCATTTGCGTTTTATTAAAATAAACTCCGTTACTTTTAATAAAAACTGCATTTTTACACACAGACAAACAAACAATTTTGCAAAGCAGTCAGCCCAACGAGAAAGAACTGATTATTGCCGCACAAAGCAATCCCGAACGCTTTGCGCCTTTGTATGACCATTGGTATAAGCCTGTTTTTCTGTTTGTTTTCAAACGCGTAAACGATAAGGAACTTACGGCCGACCTTACATCACAGGTTTTTCTGAAAGCATTGGTTGCCATAAAGAATTATAAATTTACGGGTGCGCCTTTTTCGGCATGGTTATTCAGGATTGC
>CAMAVO010000046.1 GCA_945861685.1 Chitinophaga pinensis
TTTTATTCTATTATTACCTTTGCTGCATGAGTGAGAAAAGTCCATCAGAAAAAAAATACAGCATTAACCCGTTGCCTCCAAATGTAGACTTGGAAACAAAGGCTATTCTCAAGCGTGTTGCTTCAGCACACCGCTACCTTGCTGAATTAAAAGGAAAGTCTGCAACCATCCCGAATGAAAATATTCTTATTAATACGCTTGCGCTTCAAGAGGCAAAAGACAGCTCTGCTATTGAAAATATTATTACTACACATGATGAACTTTACAAAGCACAGTTGTTTGAAAATTTATTCAGCAATGCTTCTGCTAAAGAAGTCAGTCGCTATGCTGATGCTTTAAAACAAGGGTTTAATCTTGTTCGAAATCAGAAAATAATTACACAGAATCATATTCTTACCATTCAGAAAATTCTGGAACAAAACGATGCCGGTTACAGAAGCGTTCCCGGCACAGCATTGGTAAATGATAAAACAGGCAAAACAGTTTACACCCCTCCACAGGACAAAGACACAATTTTACGACTGATGGACAATGTAGTAGGTTTCATCAATGATGATTCCTTGTCAGAGGTTGACCCGCTTACCAAAATGGCTTTATTACATTTTCAGTTTGAAACTATCCATCCGTTTTATGACGGTAATGGTCGCACAGGTCGTATTCTCAATATACTTTATTTAGTGCAGCAAGATTTGCTTGACCTGCCTATTTTATACCTAAGTCGTTTTATCATTCAAAGAAAAGGTGATTATTATAGATTGTTGCAGGAAGTTCGGGACAAAGAAAATTGGGAAGAATGGATTTTATATATGCTTGAAGGAGTTGAAGAAACTGCAAAACAAACTATTCATATTATCAGTCAGATGAGGATATTAATGCAGGAATATAAGCATCGTATTCGCAAAGACCTTCCAAAAATTTACAGTCAGGACTTGCTGAATAATTTATTCAAGCATCCTTATACAAAAATTGAATTTGTGATGGAAGATTTAGATGTTTCCCGGCTTACTGCAACTCGTTACTTAAATCTTCTTGTTGATGCAGGGTTACTTCAAAAACAAAAGGTCGGTAAAAGTAATTTTTACATAAACGAACCTTTATATAATCTCTTCAAGGAAAGCAAAACAGCTAATCAGAAAACCGACCCTATTAAGACTATTCATCCTGTCAGTGAATAGAAATTACCAAAAACTATACATATTACGGTTTTCATGTATAGAAAAGTGCCATTTTCTATACATATTAAAACGGTCATGTATAGAAAAGTGGAAAATCTAAAAGGGGTGAGACATCATTATGTGACAAAATTTTGATTTAGCTCTTTCCAAAATTTTATTTACAAAATACTGATAATTACCATTTTAGTAGTCCCGAGCAGAATCGAACTGCTATCAAAAGTTTAGGAAACTTCTATTCTATCCATTGAACTACGGGACCAACAGATTTTAAGGGCTGCGAAAATAGGGAAATTACATATACCTGCGCTCCACCAGATCCATCAGGCTTTGCAGCGTTTCATCCTCTTCTTTCCATTTATATTTTTGGTTGAACTCGCTTAGCATGGCTTCCGCCTCCCAATAAGATGAAAAAGAATTCAGTTTTTGCAAAGCGTTAGTCCAGGCAGTTGCATCGCCACCAAACAATTTGATGAATGCAAATTTTTCATTGATACCGATTGCCGTTCTTAAATCTTTGATTGGTTTTCTTTTCATTTTAGCTACAAGGCTGTTGTCAGTATTTTCTTCTTTTACAGATTTAGCTTTTTTATCAGGAACAGCTACATGCTCTGCTTGTTTTACAACTTCCGCAACTTCAATTGCCGTATTTTCCAACGATATTCCAACTACTTTTTTCATATCAACCGGAATAGTTTCCTCCGCTACTGCAACAGATTCCTGCCTGCCGGCAGGCATGGCATTATTCACTACCGCTTCCTCAAGAATTTCTAATGTAGAAGAAATATTTTTTAGTTGCGCTTCAACCAACGCAAGTGTTTTTTCGGAAATCTTATTTCCCTGAGATTGCAAACCGTTTATTTTTTTGCCGATACGCTCTAATTCATTCGAAATATTCTTCAACGCAGTATTGTTTTCCATTTCCTATTGTGCTTTTATTTAGATTTGTGTTGGTTCAAAAATAACGTTTTCTCCTGCCGCTTTATTATTTTCTCTTTTATGTTTCTTGAAAACCCGCTTAATCATTCCGTAAAAAAAGGTTGGATTGAAGTTATCTGCGGCTCTATGTTTTCAGGGAAAACCGAGGAGTTAATAAGGCGATTAAAACGTGCGAAATTTGCCAAACAAAAAGTTGAAATTTTTAAGCCTTCTATAGATAATCGCTACGATGAAGTAAAAGTCGTTTCGCACGATTCCAATGAAATCCAGTCAACACCCGTTCCTTCTTCTTCCAACATTTTGCTGATGACAAGCGAAGTAGATGTGGTTGGTATTGATGAAGCTCAGTTTTTCGATTCAGAATTGCCGAATGTTTGCAATCAATTAGCAAACTCGGGTATCCGCGTTATTATTGCAGGTCTTGATATGGATTTTCTGGGTAACCCTTTTGGTCCTATGCCTGCACTGATGGCTTCTGCAGAATACATCACCAAGGTTCACGCAATCTGCATGCGCTGCGGAAATCTTGCCAACCACTCCTACCGCATTACGGAAGAAAATTCACTTGTTGTTTTGGGTGAAACTAATAACTACGAACCGTTGTGCAGGGACTGTTTTTACAAAGCACAAAGCATGAAATCAAAACTATAATTTGTGAGTTCAGTTAATTACACTTTATCCGAAATTTCTGAAATTGTTCAGGGAAAATTTCACGGAACACACCCTGAAAATCCTGTGCGACAATTGCTGATAGACAGCCGCAAACTTGCAGGCGCAGAAAGCAGTTTGTTTTTTGCCATCAAAGGTGAGCGTCACGATGCGCACCGTTTTATTCCCGATTTATATGCACATGGCTTGCGGAATTTTGTGGTTACAACATTGCCACAAAGCCTGTATGAATTGCCCGAAGCAAATTTTATTCTTGTTGCTGACACACTAAACGCGTTGCAGATATTGTGCGCTCATCACCGTAAACAATTCTCAATTCCTGTGATTGGTATAACGGGGAGCAACGGAAAAACGATTGTAAAAGAATGGCTCTATCAATTGTTGCGCGAAGAAAAAAATATTGTCCGCAGTCCAAAGAGTTTTAACTCTCAAGTGGGCGTTCCTCTTTCAGTATGGCAGATGAACAGCGAACACGAGTTTGCTTTATTCGAAGCCGGAATTTCTCGCACGGATGAAATGGGGAAACTGGAAAAAATCATAAAACCGACTACGGGAATTTTCACCAACATAGGACAAGCTCACAGCGAAAATTTTTCTTCATTGCTTGAAAAGACAAAAGAGAAACTCAAACTTTTTAAAGATGTTCAGGCGCTGATTTATTGCAAAGATTATCCCGAAATTCATGAAGCAATAAAAGCAGACGAAGAACTGAAAGACACGCAACTGCTCAATTGGTCAAAAAAAACAGCTGCAACATTACTGGTTGGAAAAATCACAAAAAGTGCAACTGACACAGAAATTCAAGGTGTTTACAACAATGATTTTCTGCGCATAAAAATTCCGCTCACAGATGATGCCTCAGTTGAAAATGCAATTCACTGTTGGCTGTTCATGCTCTATTCGGGACACGAGAACAAGCAAATTGCTGAACGTATGTTGATGCTAAGTCCTGTTGCGATGCGACTGGAACTGAAAGAAGGAATCAATAATTGTTCGGTGATTAATGACAGCTATAATTCTGATTTAGGTTCACTGGCAATCGCTCTTGATTTTCTGGAACAACAAAAACAACATCCTAAAAAAACAGTCATTCTTTCCGACATTCTGCAAAGCGGCAAAAACGAAGAAGCGCTTTACAAAGAAGTTGCTGAATTACTTGAACGCAAACATGTGAACCGCCTGATTGGTATTGGTGAAGCCATTTCGCGACAAAATGGTTTGTTCAACGTTGAAAAAGAGTTTTATTCAGGAACAAAAGAGTTTCTGAAAGAATTCAGCAACTCATTTTTCATCAACGAAACCATTTTGCTGAAAGGTGCGCGTGTTTTTGGTTTCGAAGAAATCAATAATGTGTTGCAACAGAAAACGCACGAAACGGTTTTGGAAATTAATCTGAATGCCGTTGCGCACAACCTGAATTATTTCCGCTCCATATTAAAACCTGAGACAAAAATAATGGCGATGGTAAAAGCATTTTCTTACGGCAGCGGCAGCTATGAAATTGCTAATGTTTTACAATTTCATCGTGTGGATTACCTTGCTGTAGCTTATGCAGACGAAGGAATTGAACTTCGCAAAGCAGGAATTACATTACCTATTATGGTGATGAATCCCGAAGAGCAAAGCTACGATGCAATGATAAAAGGCCATCTGGAGCCTGAGATTTACAACTTCCGTGTTCTGGGCATGTTTGAAGATGCCGTAAAACGCAACCGCACCGAAATCAAACAACCGATTTCCATTCATATTAAATTAGACACAGGCATGCACCGCCTCGGTTTTCACGAAAATGATTTAAACGAATTATTGGTGCGTGTAAAAAATAATTCGCTGCTGAAAGTTCAATCCGTTTTCTCCCACCTTGCCGGAAGTGAAGACCCGAAACACGATGACTTTACCCGTTCGCAAATTACCGCATTCACAAAAATGAGTGCTAAAATCAGTGCTTATTTCAACTACCCGATTATTCGTCATATTCTAAACTCAGCAGGCTCAGCTCGTTTCCCAGATGCACAGTTTGAAATGGTGAGACTTGGAATTGGCTTGTATGGAATTGGTGCAAACGATGCCGAACAGAAAAAACTTCAAAATGTGAGCACTTTGCGAACCAGTATTTCTCAAATTAATAGTGTTCCAGCAGGCGAAAGTGTAGGCTACGGAAGAAGTGAAATGACACAACGCGCATTGCAGATTGCAACCATCCCAATCGGTTATGCAGACGGATTAAGCCGCAAACACGGCAACAGGCGCGGAAAAGTTTTGGTGAATGACAAATTTGCCCCTATCATCGGGAACGTTTGTATGGATATGTCCATGATAGATGTAACCGATATTCAAGCCAAAGAAGGTGACGAAGTAATTATATTCGGCTCCAACTATTCAATCGCTGATTTTGCAAAAATCATGGAAACTATTCCTTACGAAGTACTGACCAATGTTTCGCGCAGGGTGAAGCGGGTTTATTTTCAGGAGTAAGCATTAAATTTCTTTAACATTATCTGAAAATCAATTTTTATTCGTCAGATATTTAATTTTACTAAGTTTGCAGCCACAAACACAAAAAACATCAAATAATTTAACCATGTCAGACATTGCATCAAGAGTAAAAGCCATCATCGTTGACAAACTTGGCGTTGACGAAAACGAAGTAACTAATGAGGCGAGTTTCACCAACGATTTAGGTGCCGATTCTTTAGATACCGTTGAGTTAATCATGGAATTTGAAAAAGAATTTAACATCGCCATTCCTGACGATCAGGCTGAAAATATCAGTTCAGTTGGTCAGGCAATTGAGTATATTGAGGCTAACGCGAAGTAAGCAACAAACACTTGCATAAAATCACTTCGCAGTAAATGTGAGGTGATTTTATGTTTTTACAGAAATAGTTTATTAGTTCATATTCATAGCGCATGACGCTGAAAAGAGTTGTAGTAACAGGATTAGGAGCTTTAACGCCCATCGGAAATTCTGCGACTCAGTTTTGGGAAAACCTGCTCAAAGGCAGCAGCGGTGCCGCTCCCATCACCCGTTTTGACGCTTCAAAATTCAAAACCCGTTTTGCATGCGAGATAAAAAATTTCAAGGAAGAGGATTTCTTTGACCGCAAAGAAGCCCGCAAAATGGACCCTTTTGCGAAATACGCATTAGTGGTTGCTGACGAAGCCCTCAAAGATTCGGGAATTGACCTTACTAAAATAAATGTTGACAAAGCCGGTGTTATCTGGGGCTCTGGAATTGGCGGACTGGAAACATTTTACAACGAGTGCGCTGAATTTGTGAAAGGTGATGGAACTCCACGCTTCAATCCTTTCTTTATTCCTAAAATGATTGCCGACATTGCAGCAGGACATATTTCTATCAAATATGGTTTACGCGGTCCAAATTTTACAACTGTTTCGGCCTGCGCTTCTTCTACTAATGCTATTATTGATGCATTCAACTATATCCGTTTAGGGAAGGCAAACATCTTTGTTACCGGTGGTTCCGAAGCGGCAGTAAATGAAGCAGGAATTGGCGGATTTAATGCTATGCACGCTCTTTCAACACGCAACGATAGCCCTGAAACGGCTTCGCGTCCGTTTGACCTTGACCGCGATGGTTTTGTATTGGGCGAAGGTGCAGGTGCATTAATTCTCGAAGAATACGAACATGCCATTGCACGCGGTGCAAAAATTTATGCTGAAGTAGTTGGTGGTGGTATGTCTGCTGATGCTAATCACATTACCGCACCGCATCCTGAAGGTCTTGGAGCATTGAACGTAATGCGTTCTGCATTGGAAGATGCTGAAATGGATGCTTCAGCAATTGACTATATTAATGTTCACGGAACTTCAACTCCGCTGGGTGATATTGCCGAATCAAAAGCTATTAAAGCGGTGTTTGGTGATAATGCTTACAAACTCAATATAAGTTCCACCAAATCAATGACAGGACATTTGTTGGGAGCAGCAGGAGCGATTGAATCAATTGCTTCTATTCTTGCGGTGAAAAATGATATTGTTCCGCCAACGATTAACCACTTTACTGACGATCCTCAATTTGATCCGCGACTGAACTTCACGTTCAATACTGCACAGAAACGCACGGTAAATGCAGCTCTGAGCAATACGTTTGGGTTTGGAGGACACAACGCCTCTGTAATTTTCAAAAAGCACATTGCCGATTAATTATTTTAAACGGAATTTGCTTTCCGGTGATGACAAAAAATTTGTCGCATCACTGAAAAACCTGCTCGGCTTTTACCCTGATAATCTTAACCTTTACAAGCTTGCTTTTTTTCACAAATCGGTGGCGCCCGAAGTGAAAGCAGGTATAAAAGCCAGTAACGAGCGACTTGAATTTTTGGGCGATGCAATATTGGATGCAATAGTTGCGGATTATCTTTTTAAAAAATATCCGTTTGAAGACGAAGGGTTTTTGACCGAGTTGCGTTCCAAAATTGTGAGCCGGAAAAACCTGAATCATCTTGCTCAGAAAATGGGCCTTGATAAATTTATCAAGAGTGATAATCGCGGAAACATGCGCAGCAACTCCATCATGGGCGATGCGTTGGAAGCCATGATAGGAGCTGTTTATCTGGACAAAGGTTTTATTAAAACCAAGAATTTCGTTCTTGTTCAGCTCATCAACAACCACATTGATGTGGACGAATTGCAGGAACAGGAACTTAATTTCAAAAGCCGTTTGATTGAATGGATTCAAAAGGAGCGCAAAACATTGCGTTTTGAAGTGGTGGCAGAAACCGATATGGGCGCACGCAAATTATTTGTGATTAATGCGGTTGTAAATGATGAGGTGCTCGGCACAGGACAGGATTTCTCTAAAAAACGTGCTGAGCAATCAGCGGCCGAAAAGGCGCTGGAGAAAATTGAGCAGACTAATAACGGATAACAAAATCCTGTTTCTTCTGTTCTTTCCGGAAGAAAACCAATCCAACAAAAAACAAATCTATTGTTACCGTCACCGAAGGATTCGCTTTGATTTCTTCCCAGGCTTCTTCCATTTCATCTGACCAATGAATATCGTCAAAAATAAAAACAGAATCATTGTTTACTTTAGCGAGGCATTTCCTGAAATAATCTAATGTCGGGGCTTTGCGGTGGTTGCCGTCAAAGAAAGCGTAATCCAGTTTTGTAATAGTGTTGAGTGTTGAAGAAAGTGTTTTATCAAAATTTCCGACAACAATTTCAACGTTATCCAATTTCAGTTTTTCGAAATTCTCTTTTGCAACAGCAGCCGTTTCGGGACAGCCTTCCATTGTTATCAATTTACTTTTCGGAACAGCAGAAGCTTGGTAAATAGTACTGATGCCAAGTGAAGTTCCTAATTCCAAAAGCGTTTCGGGTTTAAACTTTTGAATAAGACGAAACATCAGTTGCCCGTATTTTTCGGCCTTTGCAGAGTTTCTGGCAATGTCTTTAAGTTTCCGCGTTGGTGATGCATTTATTGTTGAACCTGCTCCGTAATCTTTGATATTGATTGTTCGTTCATCACGCAAAAGTTTTTTGCGTAACGATTCAATTTCATCAAAGACATAAAATTGCGAGGTGTCGTAAATAACTTCATCCAGCAAGTTGTAAACAAACGGAGAATGCGTGCCGTGACGTGTTCGGGCTTTGAGCAGGTATAGGAGGTAACGAAATGCAAAACGGATTTTGTTCACGCAGCGAAAATAGTTAAAGTGCTCATGTGTTAGCGTGTTTGTGTGTTCATGTAAAACAATTATACATTTGTGAAATGAGAACAGTTTTTCTCGCTTCAATAATTCTCTTTTCAATGAGTAACTCAATTGCACAGTCACAGAAATTTGCGCTTGCCGTTCACGGTGGTGCAGGAACTATATTAAAAGAAAGCATGACTCCGGAACTGGAAAATGCTTACAAACAAAAGCTGAAGGATGCACTGAATGCAGGCTACTCCGTTTTAAAATCAGGCGGCAGCAGCTTGGATGCTGTGGAAGTTGCAGTGAAAGTGATGGAAGATTCGCCTTTGTTTAATGCAGGAAAAGGTTCGGTGTTTACTGCGGAAGGGAAAAATGAAATGGATGCCAGCATCATGAACGGAAAAACATTGGAAGCAGGTGCGGTGGCAGGAGTAACAAATATTAAGAACCCTGTTTCGGCTGCGCGCAAGGTGATGGAAAAATCACCGCACGTAATGATGACAGGCAAAGGCGCAGAGAAATTTGCTGCCGAACAAAAACTGGAATTAGCAGAACCGGAATATTTTTTTGACAGCCTGCGTTGGGAACAATGGCAGAAAATAAAAGATTCTGAAAAAATTCAGCTTGACCATGGCGAAGACAAAGGCGATGTGAAACCTTCGTTTGATGTGGAGTTTAATCCCAACCCCGACAGCAAATTCGGAACGGTGGGTGCAGTTGCTCTGGATATGAACGGCAACCTTGCAGCAGCAACCTCAACGGGTGGTATGACTAATAAAAAATTCGGACGCATTGGCGATTCTCCGATTATTGGTGCCGGCACTTATGCCAACAATAAAACCTGTGCGGTTTCGTGCACCGGACATGGTGAATATTTTATCCGCAGCGTAGTGGCTTATGATATTTCTGCGCTGATGGAATACAAAAATGTTTCGCTTCAGGAAGCGGCTGATATAGTTGTAAATAAAAAACTGGTTGCGTTGGGTGGTGAAGGTACAGGCGGTGTGATTGCTATTGATGCGCAAGGAAATATTGCGATGCCGTTTAATTCACCGGGGATGTATCGCGGGTTTGTGAAGGAGAATGGGGAAGTGGAAGTTTTTATTTACAAATAATTATTTTTACTCCAAACAAAAGAAAAAATCATGCTCGTAAAAACCTTCGGTGGTGCAGTCAGTGGAGTTAATGCTACAACCATAACGGTTGAAACCAATATTGTTCCGGGTGTGGGTTTTATGTTGGTGGGTTTGCCAGACAGCGCGGTGAAAGAAAGTCAGCACCGCATACAGGCAGCGTTGAAGAACAACGATTACCGCGTTCCCGGAAAACAGATTGTGATTAACATGGCGCCTGCTGATATCCGCAAAGAAGGTTCTTCCTACGACCTTACATTGGCGGTTGGTATTCTGGCTGCATCGGAACAAATTCTGGCGGATGAAGTGGGGAAGTATATCATCATGGGTGAGCTTTCATTGGATGGAAGTCTGCAACCAATTAAAGGTGCATTACCCATTGCCATTCAAGCGCGCAAAGAAGGTTTCAAAGGTTTTATTCTGCCGAAAGAAAATGCGCGTGAAGCTGCAATAGTTGGCGACCTTGTAGTTTACGGAGCAGAGAATGTGAAAGATGTGATTGAGTTTTTTAATGGCGAAAAGCCTTTGGAACAAACGATTGTAAACACTCGCGATGAATTTTATTCTCGACTAAATGAAACGGATTTGGATTTTTGTGATGTAAAAGGACAGGAAAATATTAAACGTGCATTGGAGATTGCTGCAGCAGGCGGACATAATGTTATTTTGATTGGTCCGCCCGGGGCGGGTAAAACCATGTTGGCAAAAAGACTGCCCACTATTTTACCTCCGCTGAGTTTGGCTGAAGCATTGGAGACAACCAAAATACATTCCGTTGCGGGGAAAATGGGGAAGCATACTTCGTTGGTAACATTGCGCCCGTTTCGTTCTCCACATCACACTATTAGCGATGTTGCACTTGTTGGTGGCGGTAGTATTCCGCAGCCGGGTGAAATTTCTCTGGCGCACAACGGTGTTTTGTTTTTAGATGAGTTGCCTGAATTTAAACGCACGGTGTTAGAAGTAATGCGTCAGCCTTTGGAGGATAGAGTAGTAACGGTTTCGCGGGCAAGGCAGAGTGTGGAGTATCCCGCTTCATTTATGTTGGTGGCGAGTATGAACCCCTGCCCGTGCGGTTATCACAACCATCCAGAGAAAGATTGTGTGTGCGCTCCGGGTGTGGTGCAAAAATATCTGAACCGGATTTCAGGGCCGCTTTTAGACCGCATTGATATTCATGTGGAAGTTACTCCCGTTGCATTTAGTGAATTGACACAGGAGCATCTTTCGGAGAAAAGTGAAAAGGTGCGTGAGCGTGTTATAAAAGCTCGTGATGTGCAGGAAGAAAGATTTAAGGAAAATGAAAATATGCACTGCAACGCTCAAATGAGCAGCAAGGTGCTGAAACAGATTTGCAAGATTGATGAGCAGGGAAAAGATATGTTGAAACGTGCCACTGATAGACTCGGACTTTCGGCACGTGCGTTTGACAGAATATTAAAAGTTGCTCGCACGATTGCCGACTTGGAGAACAGTAAAAATATTGAAACAGCTCATCTTGCTGAGGCTATACAATATCGCAGCCTGGATAGGGATAACTGGGCAGGGTGATTTTATGTAATAGGTAATAGTTAAGATTTACTATTTATGGCAAAGGAGAAAATAAGATGCCCGTGGCCGGGCGCTGATGAGTTGATGCAACACTACCACGACCATGAATGGGGAACCCCGCAGCACAACGACCAAAAATTATTTGAAGCCGTTATACTCGATGCCTTCCAGGCAGGGCTGAGTTGGAAAACAGTTTTGCACAAACGCGAAAACTTCCGCAAGGCTTTTGACAATTTTGATGCAAAGAAAATTGCAAAGTATGACGAGAAGAAAATTGAGTCGCTGCTTAACGATGCCGGAATTATCCGCAACAAACTGAAGGTGCGGGCGGCTGTTATCAACGCACAAAAATTCTTAGAAGTGCAAAAAGAGTTTGGCAGTTTTGATAAGTATATCTGGCAATTCACGAACTACAAAACCATCACCAACAAAAATAAAACCATCAAAGACTTTATTTCGCGCAGCCCCGAATCAGATGCCATGAGCAAGGATATGCTTAAGCGCGGTTTTAAGTTTGTGGGTACTACTATTTGCTATGCCTTTATGCAGGCAGTGGGTATGGTAAATGACCATACGGTGGATTGCTTCAGGTATAAAGACAAGAAATAACCTATCCCGCTATCGCCCTTTTCTTAATCCCCGTAAGCTGTTGGGCAGCTTCAATAACGTGCTCTTCGTAGAAGCCGCACTCTTTGTAAAGCTCGGTTTGCGTGCCGTGTTCAATAAATTCATCGGGAATACCCAGACGTTTTACATGAGCGTTGTAATTATTGTCGGCCATAAACTCAACGATAGCGCTTCCCATACCTCCGGGCAGACAGCCGTCTTCAATGGTAATTACCTTGTTGAATTTGGTAAACACTTCATGTAAAAGTTTTTCGTCAAGAGGTTTGGCGAAACGCATATCATAATGCGCAGCTGATATGCCTTGATTTTCTAATTCTTTAATAGCGTTGGCGGCATGGTTGCCGATGTGTCCTAATGAAAGCACCGCCACATCATCACCATCTTTCAGCTTGCGGCCTTTGCCCACTTCTATGAGTTGAAAAGGTTTTTTCCAGTCAACCATCACCCCGTTTCCACGCGGGTAACGGATAGAGAAAGGACCCATATTTTCCTGCTGAGCAGTGTACATCAGGTTGCGCAATTCCTCCTCATTCATGGGTGCCGAAACCACCATGTTGGGAATGCAGCGCATATAAGCAATATCAAAAGCACCGTGGTGCGTTGGGCCATCAGCACCGGCAAGTCCGCCACGGTCGAGGCAAAAAACAACATTCAGTTTTTGCAGCGCCACATCGTGTATCACCTGGTCGTAGGCGCGCTGCATAAAGGTGGAGTAAATATTGCAAAACGGAACCAAGCCCTGCGTAGCCATACCAGCCGAAAATGTAACGGCATGTTGCTCGGCAATACCCACATCAAAGGCGCGGGTGGGCATGGCTTTCATCATAATATTAAGCGAACATCCCGAAGGCATGGCAGGCGTTACGCCTACAATCTTTTCGTTCTTCT
Organism: Chitinophaga pinensis; assembly: GCA_945861685.1. Classification (GTDB taxonomy): domain Bacteria; phylum Bacteroidota; class Bacteroidia; order SXHM01; family SXHM01; genus SXHM01. The sequence continues at coordinate 12,643 of CAMAVO010000046.1, forward strand.
CGGCCAGTTCTACGATGGTATGCCCAAACACATCCTGATATTTAGGAGGCTGAGGCTTTTCGGTTTTTACTTTAATAATCTCACCGGTATCTTTATTGAACAAACCGGGCGAATGCCAGAGCGTTTGGTCTTCTTCCGCCAGTTTATATCCTTTACCTTTTACGGTAACGCAATGCAAAATTTTTGGGCCCGGAATGTTTTTTAAATCATTCATCACCTTAACCAGATGCGCCACATTATGTCCGTCAATAGGTCCGAAATAACGGAACTGCATTGACTCGAACATATTGCTTTGTTTCAGCAGGGCAGCTTTAATACCGCCCTCTACTTTCGATACAATCTCGCGGGCCGTTGGTCCGAACATGCTTATTTTACCAAGCAGGTTCCATACCTCATCCTTCGCTTTATTATAGGTGGGCGAAGTCGCAATATCGGTCAGGTACTCTTTCAAAGCACCAACATTAGGGTCAATGCTCATGCAGTTATCATTCAGCACCACCAGAATGTTGGAGTTCTCAACGCCTGCGTGATTCAATCCCTCAAAGGCCATTCCGCCCGTCATAGCGCCATCACCTATTACGGCAATATGCTGACGGGATTTCTCGTTTTTCAAACGCGAAGCCACCGCCATACCCAAGGCAGCAGAAATAGAAGTGGATGAGTGTCCAACGCCAAAGGTATCGTACTCACTTTCGCTGCGTTTCGGGAAACCGCTTATACCCTTGTAAACACGGTTGGTATGGAATTCGGCTCTGCGGCCTGTAATCAGTTTATGACCGTAAGCCTGATGACCCACATCCCAGATTAACTGATCGTAAGGCGTATTGTAAACATAATGCAGCGCAGCGGTAAGCTCCACTACACCAAGGCTGGCACCAAAATGGCCGCCTTTAACAGAAACAATATCTACAATGTATTGACGAAGTTCATCGCAAAACTGAGGTAATTCTTCCGGTTTGAGTTTTCTCAGGTCGGAAGGATAAATTACCTTTTCAAGAAGAGGTCCGGCTTTTATCTCCATCTAATTTTATGAAGCGCAAAGGTAGAAATATTAAGTTATCGTTAATTCAGGGAAGACATTGGCGAGTTAAACCCCATAAAATCTATGTGAAATCCTATGTTTCTATGTGCCTATGTGGTAAAAAATTACTTTTGTAAAAAATCGAAAACCATTCTATATGAAAAAACTGTTTCTCCTTCTCTTAGTAATTCCCTTTGCTGCTTCAGCACAAAAAGATGTACTCGAATTCAACGACATAATTGTTGAAGAACAAACTAAAATCGGACAACGATTAATTGATTTTAATTATGCTGTTGAAGCTGGCACCGATACTGATATGCCTCTGAAATTAACCCTTGAGCAAGTCAAAGTTTCAATAGCAGTAGTTGAAAAACTTTCGTGGCAGGATGGCGCTGCTCTTAAAAAATCTGCGCTTGCACTTTTTGATTTTTACAAAAGCATTGTTTCAAACGAATACAAAGAAATGGTTTCAATTATTAACCATCCTGAATTATCGGAAGGCGATATTACACAGTTGAATGAACTGATAGCATCAATTACTGAAAGAGAGGAAAAACTTGATGCCGACTTTGCCGCTGAGCAAGAGGCATTTGCAAAGATGAACAACTTTACCCTTGAGGAAAACGAACTTCAGGACGAACTTGACAAGATTTCGGAATAAGACTTAATGCTTGCTGTCTTTGAGCAGCATCACCAAACTCTTTTTCACTAGCTCACCCATGCTGCGGCATTTTAAAAACACATCGTTTTTATAATGCGCTGCCAATTCCTTTTTCAGGTGTTCGGTTTTTTCGGCCGTTGAAATAGAATCCTTTATCATCACATCCATCAGGTCTTTTATTTGGTAGCGCGAAAGACGCACCCTGCGTGAAATAAGTGAACGCTCTTCATTCCTATACTGCTCAAACGATTCGTGCGTAAGCAGTTTGGTACAGAGTTCAACAATGGCATTATTCTCTTTAAAAAACTGCGGAAGGTAGAGTGATTTTTTGCCTTCGTAACTCTGCTGGTCAAAGTCAATGGCACGGATGCGATACTGCACATCATCAAAGTCGGGCGTAATGTCAACCACATAATTGTAAGAGCGCATATCGCCCAGCAAACGCACAAAACAACGCTCGTTAAATTTCACAAACTCTTTTGCCAAACGGATTTTATTTACCCGCTTATCCCCCATCCATGAAGCAATAAACTGGTCTCCCGGAATACCGGCAATGTGTTCTTCAATCAGCGTTTCGCGGTCAACAAAATAATTGATGCGGTTGGGCGAAAGAATATGTTCTAACTCCAAACCATAAATCCGAGAAGCATCGGCCTGCTTGATGTAAAAATAATCGTAGTTGTCATTCAGCCTGTTTACAATCCGTATGCGAAACGGATTGGAATTTCCGAAAGTGCAATAATCAATGCGCTCAACCGTAAGGTGTTTTAAGCGCGAAGACGAACCTTCCGTTTTCAGCATCATGTAAATGGAAGTGAGCGCAACATCTAATTCCGCTGCTTTTTCTTTTTCGTAGGTTACGCTTTCCCAAAGTGTGTCTTTGCCTTTTTTGTCGGTAATGGGATGCGCAAATTTGTAGTTCAGCAAATCGTGATACTCAATAGGCAATATTTTTTCGCGGTCGTATTGCCGCAAATATTTCCTCAACTGAGCATTGATTTTTATCTGGTCTTTCTTTTTGCTGATGCTGTTCATAATAGCTTTTAATTAAGCATCACATGTGTAAAGTACTAATACTTTGTATTTGTTTAATTTTTCTAAAAGACCATCATGATATTCCTTATCCATATAACTATCAATAATATTTTTAATCTCTGTGTTTTCTTCAAAAACTAATATGGTTAAATGATTTGACCCGGGGCCCATTTCATATCTTTCAATGGGCTTATTATACATCCACTGCTTATCCCTTGGAGTAAGTAGTGATTCAACAATTGTCCCCTGGGACCTTTCATAAACTTCTACTAATCGAATAGAATCAATATCACTTATATAAAGTGCCTTAAAATCATTAGAACAATAAACCATGTTTGTTGTACTATCTAAAACAAAAGGTATTGCGTATGCATAGAGTGCAATTTCTCTATTTTCATTTCCATCAATTGTTTTTATGGTATCTGTAAACAACTTACTATTCTCAATAAACTCTGCTATCTTTTCATTCGTCAACCACTCATAATTTGTTCTTATGACTCCTTTATATGTCATGTTATAAGCAACAATTTCAACTTCTAAAAAATATTGAGGGCTGAAATCTGCCTTGCTAGAATAACCAACCAATTGAAAAAGAAATAAGATGTAAATTATTTTTCTTTTTATCATGTCACAGATTTTTCAAAAAGTGAAACCCCCGAATCACATACCCGTCACGGAAATAAAACCGATGCGCATCACGGTTTTCGGTGAACGCATCTAACACAATAAACTTACAACCAAATTGTTTTGCTTTTTCGGCAGCAAAATCATTGATCAGTTTTCCTATGCCTTTTGAGCGGTGATTTTTATCAGTAACCACATTATCCAGCTCAATGTATTTTCCGGTCCACAACTTGGTATTAAACCATATTCCCGACAAGCCCACACATTTTTCTCCATCATAAACTACCACCTGCGAATAATTATTTGGAATCATATCGCGCAACATTTCTTCATACTTCGCTTTTGTCATATCCGGATAAAGTTGTTGCACCAACGGAAGTTGTTCAAGCATTTCTTCAAGGGTGGAGATTTCTTTTACAAGCATGAAGTTATGAAACAAGAATTTTCCCCGTCATCTCCTTCGGCTTTTTCATTCCCATTAGTTCAAGAATTGTAGGAGCAATATCAGCCAACTTTCCGTTCTTAACTTTTTTCACACTTTTTGAAATAAATATACACGGAACAGGGTTAGTAGTGTGTGCGGTGTTGGGCGTTCCGTCTTCGTTTATTGCATAATCGGCATTGCCGTGGTCGGCAATGATTATAAAAGAATAATCTTTCTTCAGTCCGGCTTCCACTACTTTTTTTGTACAGGAATCAACTGTTTCTACTGCTTTAATAATTGCTTTATAATCTCCTGTATGTCCTACCATATCAGCATTTGCAAAGTTCAGACAAATAAAATCAGGTGCTGTTTTATTGATTTCATCCACTACTGCTTTGGCAACTTCTTTGGCACTCATTTCGGGTTGTAAATCATAAGTAGCAACTTTGGGAGAAGAAACCATAATGTGTTTTTCGCCTTCAAAAGGTTTTTCCCTTCCGCCCGAAAAGAAAAACGTAACGTGAGGATATTTTTCTGTTTCTGCTATGCGTAGCTGGGTTTTTCCGGCTTTGGATAAAACTTCGCCAAGCGTGTTTTGCAAATTATCTTTTTCAAAAATTACGTGAACATTTTTGAACGTATCATCATATCGCGCCATGGTTACATAATGCAAATCCAGTTTTTCCATTTCCTGTTCCGGAAAATCTTTTTGCGTAAGAGCCAATGTAATCTCACGACAACGGTCGGTTCGGAAATTGAAACAGATAACGGCATCACCGTTTTTTATTTGTCCTACAGGTTCAAATTTTTCGTTGATGATAAGAATTGGTTTTATGAATTCATCAGTGTCGCCTTCAGCATAAGAACGTTTAATTCCTTCTGTTGCATTTTTTGCCGGACGACCTTTTCCGTTCACCAATAAATCATACGCCCATTTCACGCGTTCCCAGCGTTTATCACGGTCCATGGCATAATAGCGACCAACAACAGTTGCAATTTTTACTCCTGTTTTTTTGCAAACCTTTTCTAAGTTTTCAATAAATCCTAAACCACTTTTCGGGTCGGTATCACGACCATCAGTAAAGACATGAATGAATACATTCTTCAAACCTTTTTTCTTTGCCAGTCCACAAAGTGCATGCAAATGTTCCTGTGAAGAATGAACTCCACCGTCAGAAACCAAGCCCATCAAATGCAAAGCTTTGCCTTTTGTTTTTGAATAATTAAAAGCTTCATTCAGCACTTTATTTTTTGCAAGAGTTCCGTCTTCAATGGCTTTATTAATGCGCACTAAATCCTGATAAACCACACGCCCTGCACCAATATTCAGGTGACCGACTTCAGAGTTCCCCATCTGCCCTTTAGGTAAACCCACATCTTCAGCCGAAGTTTTCAATTCGCTGTTGGGATATTTTTTTATCAACGAATCAACAAACGGAGTTTTAGCGTTCCAGATCGCATCGGCTTTTGAGTGATCGCCTTTGCCCCAACCATCTAAAATAAGGAGGGCGAGTTTCTTTTTTGCAGGCAT
>CAMAVO010000047.1 GCA_945861685.1 Chitinophaga pinensis
ACCTGTATTCCGTATGGGTTTAAGTATGCCTGTAGCTCAAGCAACATTTATAAGAGCATCATTTGGTCAGGGTTTCCGTTTCCCTACTATTGCTGAACGTTTTATCCGCACCAACGTTGGCGGCATCAACATTTTCCCGAATGCTAACATAGAACCGGAAAAAGCATGGAATGCCGAGATTGGAATTAAGCAGGGAATTAAAATCGGGAAGTTCTATGGCTATTTAGACATTGCAGGTTTCTGGCAGCAATACTACAACACGGTTGAATTTACATTCAGTAAATGGGATAATACCCCTGGCGCACCAGGGACACCTGCATTTGCTAATAACTTTGGATTTAAATCAGTAAACACAGGAAACACACGCGTTGTGGGGGTTGATGTATCTGTATTGGGACAAGGCAAATTTACCGAACATTTTGGAGTTAATATTCTTGCAGGATATACTTACACTTTGCCACAAACTTTAAATCCTGATAAACTTTACAATGCACAATCACCCGACCCCGCCTACCCACAAGTTGCCTATAATACCAGTAGTTTAGATACAACTAACAACATTTTAAAATACCGCTTCCAGCATTTGGTAAAATTGGATGTTGAGTTTAATGTATATGGTGTTCAGTTAGGTATCAGCTACCGCTATAACAGCTTTATGCAAAATGCTGATAAAGTATTTTATGACCTTGATGCCAATGTTTTACCGGGAGGTTTAAAAGGAGTTGGGCTTATCGAAGCCCGTGGCGATAATGTTAACCGTGATTATACGAAACCGGCAAGTTGGTCACTAAATGACGCTGCTAAAAAACCAGGAATTTCAATTGTTGATTTGCGTATTGCTTATTCTATTAAAAAGACTCATAAACTTGCTGTGATTGTAAACAACCTTTTCAATGTAGAATATGCACTTCGCCCTTTAAACATCAACCCGATGAGAATGTATAATTTACAATACACACTTGCTTTCTAATAATAACTATAAATATAAAATGGCTACTAAAACAGCACCTGTTAAACTTACTGAACAAAGGGAACACAGTTTCTTTAATGATGTATTACAATACTTTGACCGTGCATCGGGTTATCTGAATCATCCGGCAGGTGTTTTAGAGCAAATAAAATATTGCAACAGCGTTTACCGCATGCGCTTTCCGGTAAAGGTTGATGGAAAAATTGAAGTAATTGAAGCTTACCGTGCCGAGCACAGCCACCACAAACTGCCCACAAAAGGCGGTATCCGTTACAGCATCCATGTAAATCAGGATGAAGTAATGGCATTGGCTGCTTTGATGACTTATAAATGTGCAATTGTTGATGTGCCTTTCGGAGGCGCAAAAGGCGGAATAAAAGTAAGCCCACGCAAAAGCACTCCCGAATTTATGGAAGCAGTTACAAGACGTTACACTGCCGAATTAATCAAGAAGAATTTTATCGGTCCCGGTATTGACGTTCCTGCTCCTGACTATGGTTCAGGTGCTCGCGAAATGGCTTGGATTGCCGATACTTATTCTGCATTCTTTCCTACCGAATTAAATGCAATTGCCTGCGTTACCGGAAAACCATTAAGTCATGGCGGTATTCAGGGAAGAACCGAAGCAACCGGACTTGGTGTTTATTATGGCTTAAAGGAAGCCTTCAGCAAAAAAGAAGATGTAAAACAATGGGGCTTAACAACAGGACTGGAAGGAAAAACTGTTGCCGTTCAGGGTCTGGGTAATGTTGGTTACTACGCAGCAAAGTTTATGCATGAAGCAGGCGCAAAAGTTGTTGCCATTGCAGAATGGGATGCTACTGTTTACAGCGCAAAAGGAATTGACCCCGACAAAATTTTAAAATTTAAAACTGAAACAGGCGGAATAAAAAATTTCCCGGGAGCAAAAACTATTCAGCCCAATACCGCGGCACTTGAAATTGAATGCGACATACTTATTCCTGCCGCACTTGAGAACCAAATCCACTCAGGCAACGCAAAAAATATTAAAGCAAAAGTTATTGCAGAAGCTGCAAACGGACCTGTTACTCCCGAAGCTGAAAAAATTCTTCTGAAAAAAGGTGTTTACATTATTCCTGATATTTTTCTGAATGCTGGAGGTGTAACTGTTTCTTACTTTGAGTGGCTGAAGAACCTTTCGCACGTTCGTTTCGGACGTATGGAAAAACGCTACGAAGCAAAAATGAATCACAACATTTTGGATACCATTGAACAGGCAACCGGTTCACGTATTACCCGTGTTCAGAAAGATTTAATTGAGCGCGGAGCTGATGAAAGAGACTTGGTGTATTCAGGTTTGGAGGAAACCATGATCAACGCTTATAACTCTATTCGTGATCGGTACAAAACCACCAAAGGAATGCCTGATTTGCGCACAGCTGCTTTTGCAACTGCAATTGACAAAGTGGCTATTTCATATCAGAATTTGGGAATCTTCCCATAAGTTTTTTTGTTTGACACAATACAACCCCGCCCGGCAAATGTTTGGCGGGGTTGTTTGTTTTAAACCTATTTTTACTGCGCAAATACACCTATGAAAATAGCACTCGCACAACTCAATTACCATATTGGTAATTTTGAAAGCAACACCGAAAAAATAATCTCCGCTATTGATAAAGCTAAAGCTGAAGGTGCAGAGTTAGTAGTGTTTGCTGAGCTTTCGGTTTGCGGTTATCCACCACGCGATTTTCTGGAATTCAAAAGTTTTATTCAGGAGTGCGACAAAAATATTTTAGAAATTGCTGCTGCCTGCAAAGGTATTGCAGCCATTGTGGGTGCACCATCTCCCAATCCAAATATCCACGGAAAAAATCTTTTCAACTCAGCTTATTTTCTCGCTGAAGGAAAAGTAGAAAAAATAATTTCCAAAGCACTTTTGCCTACTTATGATGTGTTTGATGAATACCGTTATTTCGAACCATCTCGCAAGTTTGAAGTAGTTGAATTTAAAGGTGAGCGAATTGCTTTAACTATCTGCGAGGACATTTGGGATATTGAGCAATATCCGATGTATGTGGTAAATCCCATGGATGAACTGGTAAAGCAAAAACCAACGCTGATAGTAAATATTGCTGCCTCACCTTTTGATTATAATCATGCAGATGAACGCAGAAAAGTGATGCGTTACAACGCTGAAAAATACAAACTGCCTCTGTTTTATGTGAACCATGTTGGCGCACAAACCGAACTTATTTTTGATGGCGGCAGTATGGTTGCCGATAACAGCGGGAAGATTGTTGAAGAACTCAATTACTTCAAAGATGATTTCAGAATTTTTGACACCGGAAAATTAAATTTTGAAAAAAAATTACACAAAACGGACTCTAAAATTGAACGCATTCACGATGCACTTGTGCTTGGTATTCGCGACTACTTCGGAAAAATGGGTTTCAGTAAGGCTATTCTCGGATTAAGCGGTGGCATTGATTCTGCCGTGGTATTGGCGCTTGCTTCACGTGCACTGGGAAAAGAAAATGTGAGTGTTCTTTTATTGCCTTCACAGTTTTCATCAGACCATTCTGTTTCTGATTCAGAAGAAATGTGTAAGCGGTTGGGAACAAACTATCACACCATCGGTATCAAAGAAATTTTTTCGGTGATTGAAAACAAACTGAAACCGATTTTTGCAGGAATGCCTTTTAATGTTGCCGAAGAAAATATACAGGCACGAATTCGCGGTATTCTGCTGATGGCAATGACCAATAAATTCGGAAGTATTTTGCTGAATACAACTAATAAAAGCGAAGCTGCTGTTGGGTACGGAACGCTTTATGGAGATATGAATGGAGGACTTTCGATATTGGGTGATGTGTATAAAACGCAGGTTTATGAATTGGCAAACCACATCAACAAATTAGATAATTGCATTCCTGAAAACATCATCACCAAAGCACCTTCTGCTGAGTTGCGTGAAAACCAGAAAGATTCCGATTCACTTCCCGAGTATTCTATTCTTGACGAAATACTTTTTGACTACATCGAAAAGCGCCTTGGTCCGAAAGAACTGATTGCAAAAGGCTATGACGAAAAATTGGTAATGCGTATTTTAAAACTCGTAAATACCAGCGAATATAAACGCCATCAACTTCCGCCTGTTTTGCGTGTTTCTGCTAAGGCCTTTGGTGTAGGACGCAGAATGCCGATTGTGGGGAAATACCTTTCTTAAAAAATCAGACAGGAACTTCTTCGCGACTCAGCGCAACTTTATAGGCTTGCAGTACACGGTTGCGGGCAAACACATGTTCAACAATCGGCTGCGGATAATTTGAACTGCCAAATTCCGGAACCCACTTTTTGATGTAAGCAAAATCAGGATCAAATTTCTTCTGTTGTTCAGTTGGATTGAAAACACGGAAATAAGGAGCAGCATCACAACCGCAACCTGCAGCCCATTGCCAGTTTCCGATGTTGGATGCTAACTCAAAGTCTAATAATTTTTCTGCAAAATAGGCTTCGCCCCAACGCCAGTCTATCAATAAATGTTTGGTTAAAAAACTTGCCACAACCATACGCACACGATTGTGCATTAAACCTGTGGCATTAAGTTCACGCATGCCTGCATCAACCATCGGGTAACCGGTTTTGCCTTCACACCATGCCTGAAAATTTTCTTCGTTATTATTCCATTCTATTCCATCGTAATCTTTTTTGAACGCATTATTTACAACCCGAGGAAAGTGCCACAAAATCATTTGGAAAAATTCGCGCCAGATTAATTCATTCAAAAATTGTTCGTTGTTATTTTTTGCAAGTGCAACCATTTCACGAATGCTTACTGTTCCGAAACGCAGATGAACACTGAGATTTGATGTTCCTGCAAGTGAGGGAGTATTGCGTGTGTTATGATAATTTTTAAGTACCTCTTCATTCAACCGCACAGGCGGAACTTCAATTCCTGATTTGCTGAACGTGATTTCTTCCAGTGATGGTTTGTGAAAAGGAGCAATCTTTACCAAATTTTGTAACAATTTTTCAGAAGCAAAATTGGCTCCCGGTAGATCTGCGTAAGCTGCTTTCCAGCGAACTGAATACGGAGTAAAAATCGTGTACGGTTTGCCATCAGGCTTCATCACCTCATCTCTTTCAAAAATCACATGGTCCTTAAATGTGTGGAAAGCAATACCACTTTCCGAAAGCAAATGTGAGATTTTTGTATCTCTTTCTTGAGCATATGGTTCGTAATCGCGATTAGTATAAACAGCCGATATCTTGTATTTATCAATCAACCTCTTGAAAGTAGTTTCAGGACTGCCGTAAATTATTTTCAATGAACTGCCCCGCTTCTCAAATTCATCTTTCAGTTTTGAAAGTTGTTCAAGTATGAACTCAACGCGTGCGTCTTTTTTATTTTCAAGCTTTGATAGAATTTCTGTATCAAAAATAAAAATTGGCAAAACATTGCCTCCGTTTTTCAGAGCATGAAAAAAACCGCAGTTGTCGTGCAACCGCAGGTCTCTTCTGAACCAGAAAATGTTAACAGAAGTATTTGGCATTAGTTATTATTGTAGTCTTTAAAATATTCCATCAGAATTTTGCGAGCAATGAAAATGCGACTTTTAACTGTTCCCATAGGAATGTTGAGTTGTTCGGCAATCTCTTCGTATTTATAGCCTTCAACATGCATCATAAACGGAACACGGTATTGCTCCTCTAATTTATTAATGCCAGCTGTTATCTCTTTGTTATACAAACTACCTGAAGGAGACGAGAAGCCTGAATCCTGGGGCATGTTCAGGTAAAACAAATCTTTGGTATTGTCGAACAATTCGCCCGAACGCTGTTGTCTGCGGTAATTATTAATGAAGGTATTCTTCATAATAGTATGCATCCATGCTGAAAGGTTGGTGCTGTCAGTAAATTTTTCGCGGTAGGTAAGTGCTTTTACAATTGTATCTTGTAAAAGGTCGTTGCCATCTTCCATATCTGCGGTGAGTTTCAGCGCAAAATATTTTAGCTTGTTACTAAGAAATGATACCTGGGTGTTAAATTCGATTGCTGTCATGGTGTATTTGTTTTTATGGTTTGTTTATTTTGATGGCACAAACATAATACATGTTACAACATTATGTTTAACATTTTCGATAAATAGTTAAACAAAATAGCAAAAAAAGCAAGTTTATATTGAAATGTTAAATAATTTTAACACTTAAAATCCGATGAAAGGTAAAATGTGGGTGTTTCTAGTTCTTTATTGCTTGCAGCAAAGAATAAATGTCTGCTACACTGCTAATGCAATGTACATTTTTGAGAGCCGCAAAATCAACATCGCAGGTTTGCATACCAGCAATATATACAGGGAGGTCTTTACAGGTTTGGCACAAATCCTTTAAATAATCATGAATTCCGCCTTCAATAGGTGATGTTATATAGGTAAGAAGATAGTCAGGCTTCCTTGTATCCACAGCATCCGTAAGATATTTATTTGGCATAGATTGTCCCAGATAAATAACCTTATGGCCATTCTTTCTTAATATGTACTTAGTAAAGAGTAATCCAATTTCATGCATTTCGCTATCAGGCAAAAAAAGAAGGAAAGATTTAGCGCCTTTTGTTTCATTTTTTGGCAACCTGTCAATTGCAACTATAATCTTACGCCTGATTAGATTAGAAACAAAATGTTCCTGAGCCGGTGTTACATTTCCGGTTTGCCAAAGCAGTCCTACTTTGTCAAAGAATGGATAAACCACCTGCAGCATAGCATCTTCAAATCCATCTTTAATAATCTGGTTGGTAAGGTGTTGCTCAAATTTTTCCTCGTCCAACTCAATCATTGCAACTACCAACTGCTCAATCTGAGCATCGTAGCTTTTATCGCCTGAAGCCACTTTTTCAACTTCTTTGCAAATATCACTTTCGCAAAGGCCTGCAATTTTAGAAATCTTGTAACCGTGATTGTTTAACAACGAAATATTGAGCAATTTTTTCAGTTGCTCATCATTGTAATACCTGAAATTGGTTTCGGTGCGGCTGGGCTCAATGATTTTGAAACGCTTTTCCCAGATACGAATTGTATGCGCCTTTACTCCTGAGAGTTTTTCTAGATCGTTAATTGAATAATTTCCCATAGTGTATGATTGAGCAATAATACAAACAAAGCTGCGTATTGTTTAAAGTTTAGCGTTTTTATTAGAACAAAATTCGCTAATAGAAAATGCAGCAAAATTCAAAAAGGATAAAATCACTTTGTGTTCTTTGCATAAAACCTTGTACACTTTGCGGCTAAATTGCCAAATTTGCAAAAACTTATTTCTATGATTCGTTTCTCCATTCTGTTTAGTGTATTTCTGCTTAGCTCCTGCATTTCATACAAACCTGTTATGATTACATCAATAAAAGATGTCAAAACTGCCAATATTTCGGGTGAAAAAGTAGAACTTGCTTTTAATCTTGAAATAGATAATCCCAACGGTTTTAAAATTGTATTGAAGCAATACGATATGGATGTGATGCTTAATGATAAGGGGTTGGGCAAGGCCAGTTCAAGCGAAAAGATTGTGATTAAACGTAAATCAAAAGAAACACACCCGTTTAAACTGAGTGCCAGTTACAAAGATTTTATGAGTGCAACGGTAACGGGTTTAGGTGCTCTTTTAAATAAAGAACCTGTTACCTTTAAAGTAAAAGGCGCAATCAGCGGTCGGATATGGTGGTTTAAAAAAAATATTCCGATAGAAACCACTCAGAAAATCAAGTTATAGCAGGGTTTTATGGCCTGCCGTTAATCGAAAAAACGGATTATTTTGCACTTGCCTATTGACTTTGGTCGAAGGATAGCTTATATTTGTATATTAATTAAAGGTATTCGTCTACAAAAAAGACGAATTCGTGGTGGGCGATTAATCTTTAACAAAGTACATAATATGGACGAATCATTTGATCTTACTTCGGCACGTGGCATGAAAGTTCCTTTCATTGAAGATGACAAGGATTTTATGGAAATACGTAAAGATATTATCCGCGAAAGCCTTTCGGATATTTATGACAAAACCTTCAATTTTGAAACCATTGCCACTATAAAAGGCGTGGACTATGTAAACGATGCTCATGCAATGACGGTTGACAGCACAGGAGCTTCGCTTTTACGTTGTTACAAGCCTGTAACCTGGATAGTTGCCGAGCCCCATAACCACTCAGAACTTGCCGGAATCTCGGAGATAGTGGAAGAAAAAGTGACTGCTATTATTTGTCTTGGCGAGAATGTGAACGAAATATTCAACGCCTTTGGAACTGCAAACGCACAATTATTTTTAAATGCTGAAAACATGGAAGAAGCAGTGAAAATTGCTTCGATGATTTCAAAGCCAGGAGAACTGGTGCTGTTTTCACCAGCATCTGATAATGTGGGGAAAAATGCTGGGAAAGAGTTTAACAGGGCGGTGAGAGCGCTGAAGAGTAGAGTATAATTGCCCTTAGATTAAGCTCAAGGTGACAATATGCTAAATTCTGAGCATGACAAATTCGGCTACTTTTGCAGAAATGAAACATAAGACAGTATTAATAACGGGTGCAAGTTCTGGGATTGGGAAAGCCTGTGCTGCAGCGTTTGCAAAACGGGGCGCAAACGTTGTTATTTCGGGGCGCAACAAAGGAAACCTTGAACAGGCTGCTGAGGAACTAAATAAAACAGGTGCAGCAATTTTAGCTATTGCAGGCGATGTGAGCAAAGAAAGTGATTGCAAACTTCTGATTGAAAAAACGGTTGAGCAGTTTGGCAGTATTGACATTCTGATTAATAATGCAGGAATTTCTATGAGAGCTCTTTTTAAAGATTTACAGCTTGATGTGATTAGAAAAGTAATGGACATCAACTTTTGGGGAACGGTTTATTGCACCAAGTATGCCCTGCCTTATTTGCTGAAAACAAAAGGCTCGGTGGTGGGTATTTCGTCTATTGCAGGATATAATGGATTGCCGGGACGCACAGGCTACTCGGCATCTAAATTTGCGATGCAGGGATTTTTGGATGCTTTACGGATTGAGAATTTGAAAACGGGCTTGCATGTATTGGTTGCTTGTCCGGGTTACACGGCTTCAAATGTGCGCAATGCTGCACTGGTGTCTGATGGAAGTTCGCAAGGTGATAGTCCGCGCGATGAAGGGAAGATGATGACTGCTGAAGAAGTAGCAGAAGAAATTGTGAATGCTGTTGAAAAACGTAAACGCACAATTGTGCTTACAGCGCAAGGGAAATTAGCTGTTTGGATGAATAAATTTTTTCCTTCGCTGACTGATAAATTAGTTTTTAATGCGGTTGCAAAAGAGGGTGAAATTCCTTTAAAATAATATGTTGATTTTTTTAATCGGGTATATGGGCAGCGGGAAAAGTACTGCCGGTAAAAAGTTGGCGAAACTGCTTGCATATGGCTTTGCTGATTTGGATGATCACATTGAAAAACGGAGTGGTAGGCGAATTGCCGACATTTTCGCGATTGAAGGAGAAGAGGAATTTCGCAGATTAGAGCGACTATATCTTGATAAACTCTGCAAACTAGAGAACTATGTTATTGCAACGGGGGGCGGTACTGCCTGCTTCGGTAAAAATATAGCACTAATGAAAAACTCGGGCAAGGTTGTTTACCTTAAATTATCTGCTGCTGCATTGGCAAAACGACTTTCGCAAAGTGATAATCAGCGTCCGTTACTAAAAAATACAGGCAATAAAAGCCTTGAAAAATTTATTGAGGAGCATCTCGCGCAACGGGAGAAGTTTTACGGGCAAGCTGATTTGGTAGTGAACGGTGTTAGTTTGGATGTGAAGGAGTTGGCTCAACAACTATAATCTACTCAATAAATACTCCTTCGTTTTTCCCACCAAAAACAACGGTAACGTGTTCTTGTAAGGTAGTAGAAAGCTCCATGCCTACATAATCAACTTTTACTGGAAAACGTTTGTGGTCGCGATCAACGAGAACTGCAATTCGCAAGGCTTTCAGGTTTACCTGCAAGATGTGGCGGATGGCATACATGAGTGTTTTGCCAGAGTTTAGTACATCGTCAACCACCACTACCACTTTGTTTTCGGTTTCTTTCTCTGAAATTGAAATTTCAATTTTATTGTCAGCAGGTTTTTCTTTGTTGATTGTAACCGTTACCAATTTGACTTTCAGTGGCGATATTTTTTCAACTGCCTTCGCTAGACGCTCAGCCATCTTTTGGCCATTGCCGGCAATTCCTGCAATGATTATTTCCTTTTCGCTGTGGCTATTTTCATAAACCTGGTAAGCGATTCGGTCAATTTTTTGAGCTACCTGAACTTTTGATAGTACCTGTGTTGTAGTAGATGTCATGTTGTAAATTTATTTTTTCTTTTGTTTCCTGCGAAAAAGATTTTCAAAAAAACTATCGGGCTTGCGTTGGTTATATTTTTCTGCGCGTTTCTTAGTTGCTTTCATGCGTTTGCGCGTTTCTTTGGTTTGAATTTTCTGTTGGCGTTTAACAGCTTTTTCATATTCCTTCATCCCTGTTTCTTTTCGCTCTTCTGTTCTTTTTTTGGTTGCCTTTGCTGACTTGCTTCCTTTGGGAACCTCCATCTCCTTTTGCTCCTGAGCAAACACAGCAAGTGAAAAAAGCACGAGCAAATATGTTACAATTCTCTTCAGCATTTACTTGCGGATAATTTTGGCTTTAGCTTCTAAAATAAGTTGAGCACCATCTTCAATCACTAATTCGCTGCCGGGCTTTACTAATATTTTTGATTTTGCACTCGCAATCAATTTTGAACCTGACTTTAAAACGATTTTACTGTTGTTATCCAAGATCAATTGCGATTTTGGTTCGAGGTAAAAATACGAATCTTTAAGGCAGGTAAAAACTGTCGGGTCGGTAAACAGCCATTCACCATTTTTATCTTTTTCAAGTGCTTTGTGAAACTGCGGACTTTGGCCCCTGTCGAGCAGCATTTTATTTCCTGTTTGCAAAATCAATGAAGGTTTTGAATCATCAAAATCATTGGGACTTAAAATAATATTGCCGCACCAACGAACATCATCATTCACCTCATAATTATCCCATCGTATTTGTACAGTTATTGTTCCTTTTTCTTTATTTTCATCAATAATTTCAACCGACAAACCGTTGAGCCAGATCACGCGATTCTCATAAGATGCAGGTTTGCCATTGTCAAGATTAAATGATCTGTATTCGTAATTTGTTGTGTAGGTGTAAACAGGAACTGGCGCGGGGTTGGTACTTACTGATATTTTCCTGCTTCCGGTTTCAGATGAAAATGCATCCAGCCAGTCACCGCTTAAATTGTAATTATGAATCACCGTATCGCCATGCACCTCGCTCAAACCCGCCTGCAATTTATCTCCCGAATACAATACGCCATCGTGGTTAGAATCAATGTAACGGTATAAATCCGAGAAACCAGTAAATGGATTCGGAAGACTTTTCTTCTTATTTACCGGCAGATTTGTGTTATTCCAGTTACAGTCAATCCACTGTCCTTGCTGGATTCTATTCCAATCATAATAGAAGTCAAAATTCCCTTCAGCACTTAAAGGAAAAAAGGGGCTCGCCAGTCCATTCGGATGTTCATTAGCTCCGGAATAAATATCTTTCCCTCCTTCTCTTTGGTCTTTTCCAACCTGTATATAAGCATACATTCCGGGAGTACCCCTTGGATAATTTCCGCCATCACTATTCACACAAGCACCACTTATAAATTCATCAAAACGTGTTTTCATCTGCCTGTTTTCAATCCATAAATATTGATTTTTTACATCACCTTTTTTCTGCCAGTCAATGTGAGGTAACTTTATTCTCAATGCATCTCCTGTGCTGACAAAATCACGCAAAATAAAAGTGCCACCATGAGGTAACGTTTCTATGGAAATTGTATCCGTTTCTATTTCATTTCCATTTAAATCATAAGCAGATGTAAGATATTTTTTATCGGATGCTTTCCAATGCATCATCCATCTATCCCAGCCACTCACAGCCTGCATCGTGGCAGGGTGTTGTCCTGTTAAGCCATAAGAATTAGGTGTGGCAAGAAAAGTATGTGCGCCTCTGCCACCTGCTGAGTGCCAGTGATTACCTCCAAAAATCCCGTGCAGATGTTCGGCAATGGTTATGTTATAGGCAGCCTGACCGCTGCCACTCGCGTTAAAAGATGCTATATTATTAGTTCCCTGCATATTTTTGAATGGAACTCCTTTAGACACATTTACACCATAGCCTGCAGAACCTTGCGTATTTGCAGAAGTAAGAAGACGATTATTTTTCCAAATGATGTAGAGCAAATCAATTCTTCCGTCAGGTGATTTTATTTTAGGCAAACCATTTTCTGTTGGTGTCCACATATCAAAGTCTTTAAGCGCATACCTGTTTTGGGTATGCAATGTTCCGTCAGCTGATTTCAATGTATCAAGCATCTTCAATACTGTGTTGACACCATTATCACCTACACGCACTTTACTACATGGGACCGTAATAACTTCAGGAAAATAATCTCCAAGCAAAACATATTTTCCGAAAGAAGCAGAGTGATAATAATCAGTAATAAAACCTGTAGGCTGTTGCCCTTTTTTTAGCTCAGCATCAAAAAAAGTATTAGCATCAAGCGGCAAGTGCGTTTTCCCTTGACTGTCATTAGGCCACGAACCATTTAAATTATCAGGCAAATTATTTGGGCAAGGCCCTTGAGAAAAATCAACCTCAGCAAAAACAATAAACACACGCAGTGTATCGGAAGCAGGAATGCTTACACCATTTCTGATTGCATATTGACCAAAAGCATAATCAGAAATCAGAATAAAGAGCAACAAAAAAAAACGATTCATGAAATTATGCAGAAAGTATTTCCACCATTTCCATCAATGATTTATCAGGTTTCAGATGGTATTTCACTGCTTTTGAAAATGGAGTGTAAACCACTTTCTTGTCCACTATTCCTACCATCACATTTTTCTTTCCTTTCACCAACGCTTTAACTGCTTCAAAGCCCATACGGGTTGCCAGCAATCTGTCATTTGCTGTTGGGTTTCCACCACGCTGTAAATGACCAAGCACCGAAATGCGTGTATCCAATTTATCAAACTTTGCTTTTACTTTTTCAGCAACAGCATAAGCTCCTCCGGCATCATCACCCTCGGCAACAATTATGATATAACTTGATTTTTTTCTCTTCCAGCCTTTTTGTAAGAGCTTTATTAAGTCCTCGATATAAGTCTTGGTTTCGGGAATAAGAATGGCTTCTGCTCCCACCCCAATTCCACTGTTCAATGCAATTAAACCTGCATCGCGACCCATGACTTCTACAAAGAACAAACGGTCATGTGATTCAGCTGTATCGCGGATTTTATCCACTGCCTCAACAACGGTATTTACAGCAGTATCGTACCCAATTGTAAAATCAGAGCCTGCAAGGTCGTTGTCAATTGTTCCGGGCAAACCAATAAAAGGAATTTTACAAATGGAATAAAACTCCAACGCACCTTTAAACGTGCCGTCACCGCCTATGGCTACTACCGCATCAATTTTATGTTTTTTCAGTTGTGCAGCAGCTTCTTTCATTCCTTCATTGGTCATAAAACGAATGCTGCGTGCTGTTTTCAGTATAGTTCCTCCGCGTTGTATAATTCCGCTTACCGATGTTGCATCCACCGAAATAAATTCCCCTTTTATCATGCCGTCATAGCCATGCATAATGCCGAAAACTTTAATACTGTGATGTAAGGCAGTTCTGACAACCGCACGGATAGCAGCATTCATGCCGGGAGAATCACCTCCTGAGGTGAAGATGGCAATTGTCTTAATGTTTGTTTTCATAAATTTTATTTCTTGTCCGCTTCGCATTTATCGCAACCGGGCTTTGCTTTGTGGGCAAATGTTTCTTTATAGATTTTTCGGCCGACAAAATATATTGCGACCATAAAGAGTATTCCGACTATAATTTCCTGTGCCATTTGAATAAGCAAAGTTAGGGTTTTTAGATACTTTTACGCGCGCTAATAATTGAGGCAATGAAATTCAACCGCAAAAAATATTCTGACGAAACGCTTCTGCAACTCTACTATCAACTTCTTAAACCAAGAATGATAGAAGAAAAAATGCTGTTGCTTTTACGTCAGGGGAAAATATCCAAATGGTTTTCAGGTATGGGACAGGAAGCCATTTCGGTGGGTACTGCATTGGCAATGGATAAAGAAGAATTCATTTTGCCTATGCACCGCAACCTTGGAATTTTTACGGGAAGAGACATTCCTCTTTCGCGCTTGTTTGCTCAGTTTCAGGGAAAAATGTCGGGCTTTACCAAAGGGCGTGACCGCTCGTTTCACTTTGGGGCAAAGGATTACAACATTGTCGGCATGATCTCTCACCTTGGTCCGCAAATGGGCGTGGCAGACGGAATTGCGCTGGGAAATTTATTAAAGAAAAACAAAAAAGTAACCGCAGTTTTTACAGGCGATGGCGGTGCCAGCGAAGGTGATTTTCATGAATCAATCAATGTGGCTGCTGTTTGGGATTTGCCAGTAATATTTATTATCGAAAACAATTACTGGGGACTTTCAACGCCATCGGCAGAGCAGTTTCGCTGCAAGCAGTTTATTGATAAAGCCGTTGGTTATGGCATTGAAGGTGTGCAAGTAGACGGCAATAATATTCTGGAAGTTTATGATGCTGTTTTAACATTACGCGAAAAAATTCAAAAGAAAAATCGCCCATTTATTCTGGAGTGCATGACCTTCCGCATGCGCGGACACGAAGAGGCTTCGGGCACAAAATACTATCCTGAGGGAATACAGGAGGAATGGTCGAAACAAGACCCTTTAACTAATTACGAAAGCTATTTACTGGAACAAAAAATTCTGGATGAACAGAAAATTGCTGATTACAGAAAGCAACTAAAAACTGAGATTGAAGAAGGCCTAAAAATCGCATTTGACGAGCCTGCAATAAAACCAAACACAGAAACAGAATACGCTGATTTATTTAAAAAATCAGAAACAAAAGTTCAACCTGCTTCAGGCAAAACAAGCACAGTACGGTTGATTGATGCAATTTCATCAGGCTTAAAACAATCCATGCAAAAATATCCCAACCTTGTTTTGATGGGACAGGATATTGCCAAATACGGTGGTGTTTTTAAAGTTACAGAAGGCTTTGTTGCCGAGTTTGGAAAAGAGCGTGTGCGCAATACACCTCTTTGCGAGTCTGCTATTATTGGTGCGGGTTTAGGCTTATCCATCAACGGTTATAAAGCAATGGTGGAAATGCAATTTGCAGATTTTGTTACATGCGGTTTCAATCAGATTGTAAATAACCTTGCCAAATCGCACTGGCGCTGGGGACAAAACGCAGATGTGGTAGTGCGTATGCCCACAGGTGCTGGCGTTGCAGCCGGACCTTTTCACTCGCAAAGCAACGAAGCATGGTTCTTTCATGTTCCGGGTTTAAAAATTGTTTACCCTGCTTTTCCTGCTGATGCAAAAGGTCTGCTGACAGCGGCCATTGAAGACCCCAATCCTGTTTTATTTTTTGAGCACAAGGCTCTTTACCGCAGTATTTCGGGTGAGGTGCCTGATGAGTTTTACACCATTGAAATCGGAAAAGCAAACTTAGTAAGAACAGGAAATGATGTGAGTATTATCACTTACGGCTATGGTGTTCACTGGGCTTTGGAAACGTTGGATAAAAACCCAACGATAAAAGCTGATTTGCTTGACCTGAGAACGTTGTTACCTTTTGATAAAGAAGCTATTTTGGAAACGGTAAGGAAAACAGGCAAAGTAATAATACTGCATGAAGACACGCTGATTGGTGGTATTGGCGGGGAACTCAGCGCCTTCATCAACGAGAACTGCTTTGAATATCTGGATGCGCCTGTGGTGCGCTCTGCAAGTTTAGATACGCCTGTGCCGTTTGTATCAGAACTGGAACAGAACTTTTTACCAAAGGCGAGGTTTGAAAAACAGTTAATGGATTTGACTAACTATTAACGTCACACTGAACTTGTTTCAGTGTCTCAAGTGAGATGCTGAAACAAGTTCAGCATGACGATACAACATATGAACATCATCTTAGACAACACCGGCAAACGCTACAACCAGGAATGGATTTTCCGCGGGGTGAATGATGAATTCAAATCCGGTGAGCACGTTGTTTTATTAGGTGCAAACGGCTCGGGAAAATCTACCTTATTGCAAACTATTCTGGGAAGCATTGCGCCTTCAGAAGGGAAAATAATTTACAAACACGAAGGAAAAGAAATAGACCTAGAGGATGTATTCCGCTATTTCTCGTTTGCCTCGCCTTACCTGGAACTGCCGGAAGAATTTACCCTCACAGAAACCTTGCAATTTCATTCCAACTTTAAACCGTTTTTAAAAAACCTTACAGCCAGCGAAGTACTGGAAGCAACAGGTCTTACCAAATCTGCCAACAAGCAACTGAAATATTTTTCTTCGGGCATGAAGCAACGGGTAAAACTTGCGCTCTCCATTTTCAGTGATACGCCTGTGGCTTTATTAGACGAGCCACTATCTAACCTCGACAGCAGCGGAGTTGCATGGTACAGAAACTTAGTGAACGAATACTCCGCCAACCGCCTCTTTATTGTTTGCTCCAACAAACAGGCCGATGAATATTTCTTTTGTAAAAAGGAATTGGTGATTGAGGATTATAAGAGGTAACTTACAAAGGGAAAGTCTTTAACGCCAGCAGCGAAGCCACATCAAAAGCCTTTTTATCAATTCCTGTTTCAATCTTCTTCTCTTCAAAATAGCTCAGGAGATTTTCGGTGGGCATGTTGCCGGTTAATTTGTCAGAGGCCATGGGGCACCCGCCAAAACCTTTGATGGCACTGTCAAAGCTTAGGCAGCCGTTGTTGTAGGCAGCATCTACTTTTTCTTTCCTTTTATCAGGTGTGGTGTGCAGGTGCGCACCAATTTCCAATTCGGGCAAAGCAGGAATTAAGTTAGAAAACATGTAGCTGATATTCTCAGGATTAGAGACACCGATGGTATCAGCCAACGAGAAATACTTTATTCCAAGTTCGGCCAGTTTTTGTGTCCAGGTGATGGCAATATCGCTGCTCCACTCATCTCCATAAGGGTTTCCGAAAGCCATGGAAATATACACAAGCATTTTTTTATTGCGGTTGATGCAAATAGTTTGCACCTCCTCAACCCTTTTCAGGTTTTCTTCAATAGTAGAATTTCCGTTGCGTTGCTGAAATGTTTCGGAAATAGAAAACGGAAAACCGAGATAAGTAATTTCATCAAATGCAGCGGCATCTTGCGCACCACGCTTGTTAAGAATAATAGAAAGCAGTTTTGATTTTGTGCCCGTCAAATCCAGTTTGCCAACCAGTTCAGCCGTGTCCCGCATTTGCGGAATTGCTTTAGGCGAAACAAAACTTCCGAAATCAATAGTATCAAAACCTACTTTCAGCAGGGAATTGATGTAAGCAGCTTTTTTTTCGGTGGGTATAAACTCGTGTATGCCTTGCATGGCATCACGTGGGCATTCGGTGATTTTCATAAATGCAAAAATACATTTTATGCCACAAAGACACTAAGGCATGAAAAAGAGAAAGCCACCAATTACACTAATTTTCACCAATTGAATTAGTGCAATTAGTGGCTAAAAAACAAAGATCGTTGTTAGAGGTTTTTATTAAGCAGCAATCCTCTTCTCTCTATTTTCATCCATCATCTCTCTCAGATTTATGATTGCGTAGCGCACCTTGCTGTAACGGTGTTCTACTTTAATCACATTTGCAGTTGTTCCGGGGTTAACTTTTGCTTTACCATTGGCATGTACTGCGCCATCTGCATACTCCGTCAGTTTCCAGTCGCCCAGTTCATTGTATTGAAAAACCAAGTAAGGCGAAACATCAACCCCCTCAGGATCTACCT
>CAMAVO010000048.1 GCA_945861685.1 Chitinophaga pinensis
GCAGACAGCTATAACCTGCGTGATGAACTCAGTGCTTCTTCAGGAATAAATCTCGACCGCTTTTTTGAAGACTGGGTGTTTACCCCAGGCCTACCCCACTTTGCCGTTGATTCATTTAATGTACTTCCGCAGTTGGACAATGACTTTCTGGTAACCATGTATCTGCGACAGAAACAACAGGGCAATACTCATATTTACAAAACGCCTTTACGCTTTACCTTCAGAAATGAGTTTGGAAATGATACAACTGTTGTAATAGAAACAGAAGGATTAACCGATACGTTGGTAACACAAATTCATTTCATGCCAACAATGCTAACCATTGACCGTGATGAAAAAATGAGTGATGCTATTTGCGATTACGAAATATGGACTAACTCAACGGGCGAAAAGGTTTTGAAACAAACCAATGTAAAAGTAAACGTGCTGATTGCAGGCAGCGACAGTTCATTAATAAGGATAGAAAACCATTACGTTGCGCCCGATAACTTCATCAATCCTCAGGCGGGGATTTACCTTTCAGATTATCACTACTGGAGCGCAGATGGAATTTTCAGCAACGGATTTCATGCAACAGCAACATTTACTTATGATGGCACCACAAGCACAAGCAGCGGATATATTGACCACACACTTATTACTAATATTGAAGACAGTCTGATTATGAACTACCGCCCCGGTGCAGGATATGAATGGCAGGAGGTAAACGGCTATACTATAACCACCGGCACTTCGCATACCGATAAAAGAGGAAGCATAACCGTTGACACCTTAAAGAAAGGTGAGTATGCATTTGGTATCCGTGATTTTGATTTGTGTATTTCTGTAGGGGCCAATAACAAGTCTTCACTATTGAAGGTTTACCCCAATCCATCCAAACACATTTGTAACATTGAATTTAAGTTAGACGGCAATCAGCCTGCATTGATAAACGTTATTGACATCACCGGTAATGTTATTTACAACACATTAGTTTATCCGCAACAGGCTGCAATTAAATGGGATGTTTCTTCACTTGCAGCCGGAACCTATGTTGTTTCACTTTGCAGAAATGAAGTGGTGCTGGGTATTGAGAAGGTGGTGATTGGGAAGTAGATCTGTTATTCAATAACAACGGTAAGCGATGGCATCTTCTTTCGAGTTCCATCCGGGCTTTTGACTACAATGTTTTCAAAATAATATTTATCTCCTTTGTGAGCATTACACATTTTGTTGGCTATTTCTGCTGTTATATTGGGACACGTAGCACGCCTTGTTAACATATCTCCGCTACTGTTGAAAATGGCAGTGTAGGAATGAAGCACAAAATCATTTACACCCAGTGTTGTTTGTTCAGCACCCGTTACTGAGGCATTAAGGTCAAAGCCACAGGCTTTTGTTTTTTCAATTTTTAATATTATTGGTGTTGGCTTATTAGTGTTTGTCTGCGCAAGAGAAAAAAAAGAGATGGTGACAAACACAACCAGCAAAACAATGTTTTTTATAAAATTAACAGAAGACATATATGGTTTTAAAATACCTGACATTATTTAGTTTTCTGCTAAACTAAGCAAAAACAAAACTCTGATATCATAATGCTAATGCTTCTTAAATTCCCCCCAACCCTATTCCCATCCATCCCAAACCCATTGGCAAAATGCCAACGTTAATCTCATCGTTCCCAAACTCATTGGCGAAATGCCAATGTTAATCCCAACGCTCCCAAACCCATTGGCTAAATGCCAGCATTAACCCCATCGTTCCCGAACCCATTGGCAAAATGCCAGCATTAACCCCATCGTTCCAAAACTCATTGGCGAAATGCCAAGGTTAATCCCATCGTTCCGAAACTCCTTGGCGAAATGCCAATCCTATTGGCTTCAAGCCAAACAAGGTTGGCAAAATGCCAACGCTATTGGGTTTAAAGCGAACAGCATTGGACAGATGCAAAATGCTGTTCGGTATCATCCGATTGCATTGTTGCAGATTATTTTTCATGTTCAATACTAAAGGATAAATAGCTGCGTTATTAATAATAACAACCGGCTTATGTCTAATCCTAAATTTAGCTGAATATGAGTACTCCTGTTTGGCCTTTCACCGAAAACCCTTTTGATAACGGTACTAAGGGTAGTTTTAAAAAGATGTATATCATTTCTATAAACACTGCCAATAAGCTGTGGGGGCAGCAAAGCAATCCTGAACTACTTCCTGTTCATTTGTTTTTTGCACCTGTGCGGCAGGCATATGGTAACGCCTATACTGCATGGAAAAGCAATAAAGCTGCATACAGAGGTGCTACCGTTAATGTGTATAAACTATTAAATGAATTGAGTTCCGCTAAAATTGAAGCATTTGATGTACGCATTCAGGTTGTTTATGCCAGAGGAACAGGTCAATATGAAGGTCTGTTACCTAATTTGCGCAAGCCCTTTCAAAGAGGCGAGATTGAAGAACGCATTTCAGCATTGGCTGTACTTATTGAATGTATAGGAACGGATGCAGCGCTTGCTGCCGTAAAATCTGACATTATTGATTTTTATAGTCTGTTGTTAGATGCCCGTAAAGAACAGAAAGGATTAGAAGGAATTGTAAATACAAAAAGCACAGAACTGGAACTGCAACGCATTATCTGCGCACAGGCTATGTATGCGGTACTTGGCAGACTGATGGATGTTTTCAGAAGCAACTCATCGCACATTGCTCACTTCTTTGACCTTGTGACCCTGCGTGGCGCCTACCCCGATGATGATGACCTGGAATTTGAAGGCTTTGTAAACGCCATGCAGGTTCATAACATTGTGCATGATTTCAGTAGTGAACAACTTTTTGAGATTGAAAACCTGGGTACCGAAACCTTATTCTTCTACACTGCAGGCAGTGCGGTTGAGCCTTACAACGGTATTTGTATTGTATTAAATCCCGGGCAAAAACAGACTGTTACTATTGTCGAACTGGGCGGCTACAAACAATTTCTGAATGTGTTTAATCAAAGCGCAACGCAGGGCAGCTACCGCGTTACGCTGGTTGATGAGTAGCAGTACTATGATGAAAAGATTGTCACTTCGAGCGTAGTCGTGAAGCAATAATAAACTTCTCGACTACGCTCGAAGTAACAAATACCTGCTTTTATCAACATCTTGATAGTTCCGATTCTTAGTGTTCTCAGTGTCCTTGTGGTAAAAATCCCCCACCCGATTTGTTAAAATTTCTTAAATCTTATGGAATAGTAAAATATCGTGCATCCTATGTGCGTTAATCTATTATTAATCTAAAAACTAAAACAAATGAACTCTTCTCACGAAAATCCAAAAAAAACAACTCGCTTGAGTAAAACAAAACAAATCATTCCGGCTGTTACAGCAATACTTGTTATTGTTGTAATTTTTGCATTCACCTACCAGACACCTTCATCGTTGGTGAAGCGCAACGAAAAACAAATTACTCACCAAAAAATTGAACCCAAAGGCTGTGTATTTAAAACTGTTTTTGAAGGTGAACTGTTAGACAGCAACTTTGTGTACAAAACACCTAAGAAAGTAACTACCTCCGTTGAAACAGCTTTAGCTTTTATTGCAAAAGCACAACATCAGGATGGTGGCTGGGGCGCAGGCTCTCATTCCAATCAGGGCGAGATGAACCCGCATGCCGTGCAGCCCGACCCTGCCACCACTTCTATGGTAGCTATGGCATTGCTGCGTAGTGGGAGCAATCTGGAGAAAGGTGAATATTCAACGCAGTTAAACAACGCTTTGTTATTTTTGTTGAAAGAAGTGGAAAAAGCCGATAAAAAAAGCCTGACCATTACCTCGCTAACCGGAACACAGATACAAACCAAACTTGGAGCAAACATTGATGTGGTGCTTACTTCGCAGTTTCTCACCAACGTTCTGGACAGCGATATTAAAGACGATAAACTAAAAGAACGTGTTAAAACCGCGTTGAATACCTGCGTTGCCAAAATACAGAAAGGACAAAACAGCAATGGCAGTTTAGAGGGTTCGGGATGGGCAGGTGTGTTACAATCATCGTTTGCTAACAATGCAGTGGAAGCAGCACAGGCACAGGGCGTAGCAGTTGACACTGTTCTTTTAGCGAAGGCTCGTGACTTCCAGAAAGGAAACTTTGACGAAAAAACAGGAGCCGTAAATACCGACCTTGGTGCAGGTGTTGTGTTGTATTCTGTTTCCAGCTCAACACGTTCCAGCGCTAAAGACGCGCGCAAGGTGGATGAAGTATTCAAAAAAGCTAAGAAAGAAGGAAGGATTAAGGAAGACGCAAAAATATCAACGGAGAACCTGGAACAAATCGGTTACGGCAAAGCAGAAGCACAGAAATATGCCACGTCTTACAACGTTTACAACTCAGCAAAGAATATTTCGCAGCAGGATAATGTTACCAGCGGTTTCGGAAATAATGGTGGCGAGGAGTTCATGAGTTTTCTGCAAACAGGGGAATCCATGATAATAGGTAAAGACATGGACTGGAAAAAATGGCATGATAAAGTATCGGGCACATTGCTGGGCATCCAGAATAATGACGGCAGCTGGAACGGCCACCACTGCATCACCAGTCCGGTGTTCTGCACCGCTACATCGGTGCTTATACTTACTGTAAACAATGATATTGACAAGTTAGTTGCGATGGGTGGGAAGTAAGTCGTTGGGTAACGACTTACTCTGTTGGGGAGCCTCTGCGTGTAAAAGCGCAGGGGCTTTTTTGTGTACTACATAATCTTTGAAACGGTAGTATTCCCCTCTCCTTTTGGAGAGGGGTCAGGGGTGAGGCTTTCATAATTATTTTACATTTGCCCATGAACAAAACAAATATCATGTACAAACTTCTTTACCTCCTGCCCTTTTCTGTTATACTGTTTTCCTGCACCGGAAACAAACCAACTGAAGACAACAACCAAGCCCTGCAAGACAGTGTGCAAACCTATCTTAACGGTTATAACAGCAAGTTGAAAGAGCTCAGCATTATTGCCAACGAAGCTGAGTGGGCTTCCAATACTAAAATAGTGGAAGGCGACAGCACCAATGCTATTGCTACCAACAAAGCAAATGAAGAAACAGCAAAATTCACCGGCAGCAAAGAGAATATTGATGCCGCAACTGCTTTCCTGAAACAGAAAGATAAACTCACAGAATTACAGGCAAAGCAACTGAAAGCTATACTATATAAAGCAGCGAACAATCCGCAAACGCTGGAAGCGTTGGTAAAGGAGCGTATTAAAGCAACTACCGCTCAAACCGAAAAACTCTTCGGTTTTGATTTCAAACTGAATGGAAAGTCTGTTACAACCAACGACCTTGACGGCATTCTTGCCGAAGAGAAAAACCTTGTTAAACGCCTGCAGGCTTGGGAAAGCAGCAAAGAAGTAGGCAAAGGTTTAAAACCAGGATTGGTGAACCTGCGCAACCTGCGCAACAAAACAGTGCAAGGTCTTGGCTACAAAGATTTCTTTGAGTATCAGGTTTCGGATTATGGAATGACCACCGAAGAAATGTTGGAGATGTTGAAGAAGTTCAACAAAGAGTTATTTCCGCTTTACCGCGAACTGCATACCTGGACACGTTATGAACTGGCAAAGAAATACGGACAGAAGAAAGTTCCTGACCTTATTCCTGCTCACTGGCTGCCTAACCGTTGGGGACAGGATTGGAGTCCTTTAGTGGAAGTTGAAGGCGTGAACCTTGACAGTGTGTTAGGCACCAAAGATGCCGAATGGATTGTGAAACAGGGTGAGCGTTTTTATGTAAGTCTTGGCTTTCCTGAACTGCCTGCTTCCTTCTATGATAAGAGTGATTTATATCCGCTTCCTGAAGATGCAACCTACAAAAAGAACAACCACGCTTCAGCGTGGCACATGGATTACGACCAGGATGTTCGCTCATTGATGAGTGTATTGCCTAACAGCGAGTGGTACGAAACATCGCATCATGAACTGGGACATATCTATTATTACATGACTTACAGCAATCCCGATGTTCCTGTGCTGATGCGCGAAGGAGCTAACCGTGCTTATCACGAAGCATTGGGAAGTCTGATGGGAATGGCTGCCATGCAAAAACCATTTCTTGAAAATCGTGATTTGATTCCCAAAGACACTGCCTCTAACGAAATGCAAACACTGTTGAAAGAAGCCTTAAACTACGTAGTATTTATCCCGTGGAGCACAGGAACCATGAGTATGTTTGAGCATGATCTGTATTCAAAAAATCTTCCTGCTGATAAGTTTAACAAACGCTGGTGGGAGATTGTGGCAAAGTATCAGGGTATTGCTCCGCCTTCAAACCGTGGTGAAGAGTATTGTGATGCTGCTACTAAAACTCACATTAACGATGATGCAGCGCAGTATTATGACTATGCACTTTCGTTTATTCTTCTGTTTCAATTGCACGACCACATTGCTAAAAATATTTTGCATCAGGACCCGCATGCCACGAATTATTACGGCAACCGTGAGGTGGGTAAATTCATTGAAGGCATTATGTATCCAGGAGCAAGCAAAGACTGGAGAGTTGCGCTGAAAGAACAAACCGGCAGCGACCTAAGCGCAAAAGCAATGCTGGATTATTTTGAGCCTTTGATGGGTTACCTGAAAAAAGAAAACGAAGGAAGGAAATATACATTGACTGAAGTGGAATAAAAATTTCCTTGTTATCATTTAGTTTTTTATCATTGCAATCAAACAAATACCAAAATATATAAAATGAACTCAAAACATATTATCTTCTTTTCTCTCCTTACAGGAGCTATTGCATTCGGAAGTTGCAAGAAGAAAGTTGACGGATGCACCGATGCTGCTGCTGATAATTACAACTTAAATGCAACCGATGACGATGGTTCATGCCAATATTCAAAACACATTGGTGATAGTTATGAGGGCGGAATAGTTTTTTATGTTGATGGTGATCATGGTTTGATTGCTGCTCCAAGCGACCAAAGCGATAACATACAATGGTATAACGGAACTTATTTCGCTACGCTTGTAACTGCCACACTACCATTTTCAGGTGATGATAACACTGCTCAGATTGTAGCCTTACAAGGTGATGGTAATTACGCTGCAAAACTGTGTTCTGATTTAGAGTTAAACGGTTATGATGATTGGTACCTGCCTGCAAAATCTGAACTGGGTGAATTATATGAGCAACGTGTTATAGTTGGCGGCTTTGCACAGGATTTTTACTGGACTTCTACTGAAAATAATATTGATACCCAAAACCGTAGAGATAGTCTTGCATGGTACATTAATTTCACCGACAGTTTAAGTGGATACGAAAATTGTAACTACAAAAATTTCGAGGCTCGTGTAAGAGCTATTCGTGCTTTTTAAGTTCGGTTCATGAAATTTACTTACTACGGTCACTCCTGCTTTGCAATAGAAGTTCAGGGTAAAATACTACTGTTTGATCCGTTCATAACACCCAATCCCCTTGCCTCTTCCATAGATATAGGCAATATAAAAGCGGATTATATTCTGGTTTCACACGGGCACGAAGATCATATTGCTGACCTTGTATTACTTGCAAAAAGCACCGGAGCCAAGGTGGTTTCAAACTACGAGATTTATGTCTGGCTAACCAAGCAAGGAATTGAAAAAGCCCACCCAATGAATACAGGTGGCAAATGGAAATTTAGTTTCGGAATGGTGGAATGTACCATAGCACAACACAGCAGTTCTTTCGCTGATGGCAGCTATGCAGGAGTTCCTATGGGCTTTCATATTACTACTGAAGAAGGTAATTTCTACTACTCAGGTGATACAGCTCTTACACTGGACATGAAACTAATCGGTGATTATAAAAAGACAGATTTTGCCCTGCTTGCTCTTGGTGATAATTTTACCATGGGCGTTGAAGATGCTGTTATTGCAGCAGATTTTATCAAATGTAATAAAATAATCGGAGTGCATTACGACACATTCGGCTTCATAAAAATTGACCACGAAGCAGCTAAACAACAATTCAAAAAAGCAGGAAAAGAATTGACATTACCTGCTATTGGCGAAACTATCACTATCTGATTACAATCAGATTATCTACATTTACGCATCGTGAAAATCATCATCATTGGTCCGGCTTTCCCTTTGCGTGGTGGCATAGCTCACCTCAATGAATCATTGTGCCGCGCTTTTATCAAAGAAGGCGACAAAGCTGAGATAGTTTCTTTCTCGCTTCAGTATCCTTCCTTCCTTTTTCCGGGAAAAACACAAAAAGAAGAAGGCAATCCGCCAACGGATATTACTATTCACACTAAGATAAATTCTGTAAATCCGCTGAATTGGTTTAGCGTTGCTTCGTTTATTAAAAAGCAAAAACCTGACTTGGTAATTATTCGCTACTGGTTACCTTTTATGGCTCCTTGCCTTGGAACTATTGCATGGCTGATTAAATCACAAAGCACAAAAATTATTGCCATTTGTGACAATGTTATTCCGCATGAAAAACGCCCGGGTGATAACCAATTGACGCAATACTTTGTAAACTCCTGTGATGCGTTTGTGGTTATGTCAAAATCTGTAGAAGATGACCTGAGAAAATTTGATACCGTAAAACCTTTAACCTTTATCCCCCACCCTGTTTATGATATTTTTGGTAAAGCCGTAAGCAAGGAAGAGGCGTTGAAAAAACTGAACTTAAACCCAGCAGATAAACACATCTTGTTCTTCGGCTTTATCCGCAAATACAAAGGGTTGGATTTACTGATTAAAGCACTTGGCAACATTAAACATCAAACATTAAACATCAAACTTTTAATTGCCGGAGAATTCTATGACAACAAAGAAGAATACCTGCAACTGATAAAAGAAAACGGATTAGAAAACAATGTCATTATCCGTTCCGACTTTATTCCTTCTGAAGAAGTGAAATACTATTTCTGTGCAGCAGATATAATCGTGCAGCCTTACCACACCGCTACACAAAGCGGAGTAACACAAATTGCTTATCACTTTGCTCGCCCTATGTTGGTTACCAATGTTGGCGGACTTGCCGAGATAGTAACACACAACCGCGTAGGTTATGTTACCGAAACGAATGCAGAATCCATTGCTTCATCATTAACCGACTTTTATCAAAACAATCGAGAAAAGGAATTCTCCGAAAATGCTGCCATTGACAGCAGTAAGTTTAGCTGGGAGAATATGGTGAAGGGAATTAAGGAATTAAAGTCAAAATATTAAACAAAATAACGATTCTTAAAATGCAAACAGCCAGTCTTTGCGAGAAACCGGCTGTTTTTGAACACCACCCAAACCAAATATGTTATATGTTATAGGTTATTAGTAAGTATAACCAATAACCTGTAACTTTTAACTTTTCTACGCTACCTGACGTGCCCACAGCATCAGGCGGTTTTCGCCTACTTTAAAGACAGGGCTGCCTTCGGTAGTTAATTGTGTAATAGTTTCGCTCATCAGGTTACGACCTGTAGCTTTTTCAAATTCGCTGATCATTCTGCGGAAGTGATTGTAAACAAAGATCGAAGGAGCTTCGTTTGCTGCACCTGACATGCTCAGCGCGTAACGAATTTTTATATCAAAACGGCTTTCGTTAAACAGTTGGGTATCTCCCCAGCCGAAACTTTCTTTCATGATCATCATGGCAACCAAGGTGCGAACCGATGTAGTTGGCACGCTTTGGAATTGCTCAAGCATTAGTTTGTAAGGATTTTCATCAACAGCTTCAGTGATGCTGGTGCGGAATAAGCTGTACCAGTCCATATCGTTATCAACTGCAGCAGCGTTGTTGCTGGTAAAGCCGATGTTGGTTGTTGTGTAATTAGATGTTGAAGCAAAAGAAGTGTTGCTGTTTCTGTTGCTGTTGTAGTTCATCACCTGTGATGCTGATTTTACTACTCTTAGGTTTGAAATTTGTGTGTTCATTTTGTTTAGGTTTTATTGGGTTTGGTTTAGTTCTTGGCTCTTGTTTCTTGCTTCTTAATTTAAAAGTGTCGGGGTTTAAATCTTACGGGATTTAAATCCCGACACTTTTTAGTTTTTTGAAGCCTTACGGGGCTTCGGTTTGTTTTCGGAGCGGGTTGGCTCCTCTTCTTGTTGTGAAGCCTTACGGGGCTTCTTGTTGTTTTGAAACCTTACGGGGTTTCTTTTTAGGTTTTGAAGTCTTACGGGACTTCTTTTTTTTTAAAGCCTTACGGGGCTTCTTATTTTCGGGAACGGGTTGGCTCCCTTTTTTGTTTGAAGCCTTACGGGGCTTCAGCTTTCTTGAGTAAAGCGGGGTTGCGCTTCTCTTTCTTGTTGGTTACGCTGCTATTCTCAGTTTCTTTTCAGGAGCTGTGTTTTTAGCAGGGGCATAACACTCTTTTTCTGCAGGGAACTGTTCGGTGCGAACATCGCTTGCGAAGGCGTTCACTGCTTCTTTGATTAATTCTGCGCCATACATGTAGGTGCGCACAAATTTTGGTTTGAAGTCGGTGCAGAAGCCCAGCATATCATGCAGAACCAATGCTTGTCCGTCACACTCCAATCCTGCGCCTACTCCGATAACCGGAATTTCAATGGCGTCTCTAACTGCTGCGCCTACATGAGAAGGAACCGCTTCCAGCACTACCGAGAAGCATCCCAGCTCTTGCAGGCGGATTGCATCCGCTACAATTTTAGCTTCTTCTTCTTCGGTTTTGCCTTGCACTTTAAATCCGCCAAGCGCTTGATGATGTGAAGGGGTGAGACCAATGTGTCCTACTACAGGTATGCCTGACTGCGTAAGATGAGCGATTAGCTTTTCATTGCCATCAACCCCTTCAATTTTTACTGCTTTTGCTCCGGCTTTCATAAGAATTTCTACGTTGTCCATAGCTTTCTCTAAGCCTTTGCGGTTTGCCATGAATGGCAGCGCAGCGATAATAAATTTGTTGTTGGCGCCTTTAACAACAGCACGCAGGTGCATTGCTATGGTTTCAACATCTGAATTAAGTGTAGTGTCAAATCCGTGCATCACCATGGATGAGCAGTCGCCTACAAGGATACCGTCAACTTCGGTTTCGCTCAGGATTTTTGCACTCCAGTAGTCGTAAGAAGTTACTACTACAATTTTCTTTTTTTCTGCTTTTAGTTTTTTGAATGATTTTAAAATACTCATGATTTTAGGTTTTAAATGGTTTATTAGTTTTTGATTGTTTGGGTTCGTGTTCGTTTTAAAAATTTGTGTTTGTAAATTCTGAGGCAAAGATGTGCTCGTTTTATACTATAGTGGTATAAGAAGTTGAGCAATTTGAACATCCGATAGCTATAATACTACACTAAAACACTTATAGATAAAGGGTTTTAACCAATTTCCGAATTATGCACATTTTGGAACAAAATAAATCTGATAAACGACAAAAATGTATCGATAAACGACATAACTTTTTTGCCAATGAGGGGTAAATGCTATACCAAAAAGGGGTTTTTATAGACGAATTTTTGATTAGCATTGAACTCGTTTTTTAATAACTATTTATGAACTACCAACACCTCTCCACCCAAGTCTGCTCCCTTGCCAAAGAAACAGGAGCATTTATACGCGAAGAAGCCAAGCGCTTTAAAAGCTCAACCATAGAAGTAAAAGGCCACAATAACTTTGTATCGCATGTGGATAAAACCTCGGAACAAAAATTAGTAACCGCCCTTGCAGCCCTTTTGCCCGAAGCAGGCTTTATAGCCGAGGAAGGCACTAGCGATAAAAAAGGCGAACGCTACAACTGGATAATAGACCCGCTGGACGGCACTACCAATTTCATACATGGCTTTCCCTGCTATGCTATTAGTATAGCGCTTACCGAAGGCGATAAAACAGTTTTAGGTGTTATTTATGAAATAAACCAAGATGAATGTTTCTACGCCTGGAAAGACAGCGATGCCTTTATGAACGGAAACAAAATCACCGTTTCAGATACCCCAACCCTGAAAGACTCCTTATTAGGAACAGGCTTTCCTTATTATGATTACGGAAAGATGAACCAGTACATGGAACTGTTCAAACACTTTATGCAACACTCGCACGGCTTAAGGCGTCCCGGCTCTGCGGCTACTGATTTAGCGTATTTAGCCTGCGGCCGCTTTGATGGCTTTTATGAATACAGTCTTGCGCCCTGGGATGTGGCAGCAGGTGCATTTTTAGTAGAACGTGCAGGTGGCAAGGTTGCCGACTTCTCAGGCGGTGATAACTACATCTTCGGGAAAGAGATTGTGGCAGGAAATGCGCTGGTGTTTCAAGAATTGCAGGAAACGGTGAAACGGTTTATGAAATAATAATTTCCAATGATTCGACTAATTTAAAGTGTTCGCTATTTTCATCGTACTAATTTTCTCCGTGCTCGAGAGTTGAATGGTGAACCCCGAGATTTTAATTTCTGAAAGGGTGAGATTTCAGTGCTTTAGTAATAAGCATACATTTGTGCCAAATCTTCCGTTCATGTATAACAAACTACTCTTATTCTCAGGTCTTACCTTTTTGGCAGCCTGCAATAATCACGCTGATATGAAAACTACTTCTTACAAATGGCCCGATGCAAAGTCTCCCGTTGCCGAGATGAAACCTCTGCAACGCATTATCCACGGTGATACCGTTACCGATAACTATTACTGGATGATAGACTACTTTAAAAAAGGTTCAGACAGCACCAAAGTGGTTGATTACCTGAAAACCGAGAATGCCTACTTAGATACTATGATGAGCGGCACTAAAAAATTTCAGCAGCAATTGTTTGCAGAAATGAAAGCCCGTATCAAAGAAAAAGACGAAAGCGTACCCGTTTTCAACAACGGCTATTTCTATTATACCCGAACAGATGAGGGCAAAGAGTATTACAAATACTGCCGCAAAAAAGGAAGTCTTGATGCACCCGAAGAAATAGTGCTGGACGTAGATGCTATGGCCGAAGGAAAAGCCTATTACGATATTGGCGAAATTGAAATCAGCGAAGACAATAAGCTGGTGGCGTATGGTGTGGACGAAATTTCGCGCAGGGAATATGTTGTTCACGTTAAAAATCTTGAAACAGGTGAGGTTTACAAAGATGCCATACCGCGCACAGAAGGTGGTGCCGTGTGGGCCAACGATAATAAAACACTGTTCTATACCTCCAAAAATCCCGAAACTCTTTTATCCGAAAAAATAAAGCGCCATGTATTGGGCACCGATGCAGCCAGCGATGTAACCGTTTACGAAGAAATTGATAAATCCAATTACATAGGCGTATATAAATCCAAGAACAACCGATACATTGTTATTGGTTCGCAGGCTACCGTTAGTTCTGAGTACCGGATGATTGATGCCTCCAAACCTGATGCAGCATTCAAGGTATTTCAGCCCCGCATGAAAGATGTGTTGTATTCCGTAACTCCGCTTGCCGATAAATTTCTTATCAAAACCAACTGGAATGCAAAGAACTTCCGCCTGATGGAGTGCCCGCTCGACAAGACAGAAAGCAGCAACTGGAAAGAGCTTATACCTAACCGTGCGGATGTATTGCTCGAAGGCGTTGATGAATTCAAAGATTTTATTGTGCTCACCGAACGCAAAAACGGTTTAACACAATTAACCATTCAAAGCCTTGCAGACGGCAAAGAGCATGTGCTTGATTTTGGCGAGCCGGCCTATGCTGCATGGCCGGGTGCAAACCCTGATTACAACAGTTACACATTGCGCTACCAGTTTACGTCATTGGTTACTCCTTCATCCACCATTGATTATAACATGTCTACTCGTGAGAAAAAACTGATGAAACAGGCCGAAGTAGTGGGTGGGTACAACGCTGCCGATTATGTTACCGAGCGCTTGTACGCTACGGCCAAAGACGGAACAAAAATTCCCATCTCCATCGTTTACAAAAAAGGATTTGAGAAAAACGGAAAAGCTCCGCTCTTACTCTACGGCTATGGGTCATACGGCAACAGCATTGATGCCTATTTCGGAAGCGGTCGCCTGAGTTTGCTCAACAGAGGTTTTGCCTTTGCCATTGCTCACATCCGTGGCGGACAGGAAATGGGCCGACAGTGGTACGATGACGGCAAGCTGATGAAGAAGATGAACACCTTTACCGACTTTATTGACTGCGGTGAATTTCTGGTGAAGGAAAAATACACCAGCAAAGAACACCTCTATGCTGAGGGTGGAAGTGCAGGTGGCCTGCTTATGGGGGCAGTCATAAACCTTGCTCCCGATATGTGGCGCGGGGTAGTGGCAGCCGTTCCTTTTGTAGATGTGGTAAACACGATGTTAGATGAAAGCATTCCGCTTACCACCAACGAGTTTGACGAGTGGGGAAATCCGAAGAACAAAGACGCTTACTTCTATATGAAAAGCTATTCGCCATATGAAAATATTGAGAAGAAGAACTATCCTAATATGCTGGTAACAACCGGTCTTCACGACAGTCAGGTGCAGTATTTTGAACCAGCAAAATGGGTGGCAAAACTCCGTGCAACCAAAACAGACAACAACGTATTGTTATTGCATACCAATATGGATTTTGGGCACGGTGGTGCCTCAGGACGTTTTGATTATTTAAAAGAGGTGGCGCTTAAATATTCCTTTATGCTTTCGCTGGAAGGCATAGATAAATAGCAGGCATTAAGTGCCTTTTCTTAACGGCAGCAGCACTCTAGCAAAATTAAGTTTGCGGGTGTTGCTCTCGTTAAACACACCTTGATTGGTTTCGCGTATATCTTCAACCGAGTAGAAAGAGCCTGGTAAATGGCGATCAATAAACTCCGAAATCTGTTTTACATTTTTGCGTTCGGCCACAATGAAAATAACTTTCACTGGGCCCATAGCGCCTTGTCCGTCAATAACGGTAAATCCGTGTTTCTCTTTTTTTAGGTCTTCCAGAAAAGCATCGCTGTTTTTGTTAGTAATAACGCGAATAACCTGTGTGCCTATGGCAAGTGCCTGCTCAATGGTTAATCCTAAGAATGTACCGGTTGCATAACCTGCTGCCCATGCAAAGTAGCACATCACGTTGCTCAGGTTCTGCATAATCTGTCCGATGGCAATCAGCCATAGCAACACTTCAAAAAAACCGATAATAGGTACAATCTTGCGTTTGCCTTTTGATATCATAACAATGCGCAGGGTTCCCAACGTAACGTCTGTCATCCGCGCGAAATAGATAACCAAAGGCAGTATTACCCAGTTAAAATAATCAAATCCTTCTTTTACTTCCATTAATCAATTAAGGCCTTGCTGCCTTTACAATTTTCTGTTTATAAATATGTTTTTCTTCGCTGGTAATGGTTGCGAAATAAATACCTGCTGCAAGCGGTGCGGTTGAAAAGGTAAATATGTTTTGCCCGAATTTGGCCTGGTCCTGAAAAAGCGAAATCACACTGCGTCCGTTCATATCATAGAGGTCAACAGAAATATCGCTGGTCTTCTCCATGTAAAAGTTAAGTGTTACATAATCAACAGTAGGGTTGGGGTAAACACTTATTTCTAATGAAGGATATTCTGAAGGGCGAATAGAATCGGTACTGGTAAGCTCCGCAATCCAGGTTCCGTTTTTTTTAGTCTGTTGCCCGAATGAACCAACAGCCCAAACCGTTGCGGTTTCATTATACCTGCGTTGTGATCCGCTATAATCACCCCATCGTTCGTAATCACCATCATCAAAAGCATCTACATAGTTATTTCCGGTTTTGATTTTTTCAAATGATGAATAGGTTCCGTCATTGGTATAATACACGTAAGAGAAACCTGCAAAATCATCAGGTGAAGTATGGTTGTAAGTAATAATACTCTCCTGATCGCGGTGGTCGCGGCCAGAATACGAAATATTTGGAAATCCGAAATCAAGACTGACATCTCCCAAAATGGTTGCCCTGACATTAGGACTATTCGCTCCAGGGCTTTCAATAAACCCGTGATAGATACCGGAAAGCCCAGTAGTTTCATTCATGCAGGCCTCCACAAATTGTATAACATCGTTCTCGTAAAATCCACCCAATATGCGATTATCGTTGGTATCAAAGGTGTTTGTTCCCTGCTGATGTGCTTCAGGTGGCAACAGGTATTTCACATCCGATCTAAGAAATTTTATCTGCAACGATGCATTGTTACTTTTTACGCTGTCGGAAATGTGCAACAGAAAAATTGAGTCGTTCTCGTAAGAAGTGGCGCGGTTGCTCAACAAATACATATCAGGTCCGTAAGGTTTTGTTCCTCCTTTAACAGGGCAAATATTGAATATAGATTTAATTCCGTTGTCGAGAAAAATATCATGATAATATTGTGTGGTGAGTGATGCTCCTGCATAGCCATCGTAATTGCTTACCTGCCACAAGCAGGTTTCAGTAAAGCCCGAATTGTTGCTTGAACCATTGGTAAAGGTGTTAACGCCAATAAATAAATCGCGATTTGAAATTCCTATAACGGGGTAATCGGCCCAGGTATCATTGCTCAGAGGATTGCCGCTTAGGGCGTAAGCATTCCAGTTGCCCATGGGGTCATTGGTTTGGGAATAACAAACAATTACTTTGCTTTTCTGGTAAGTACTGCCGTTCAGAAAAACCAGGATAAAGCGGTCGGCATCTGGATCGTAAACCATCTTGGGGTCAAACTTGGAGTCGGTAGCATTTAGGCTGGTAGCATATGAACCAAGTGATTTAACTTTCAGAATGGTGTCGTTGTTAGTATCGTAAATCAGCACACGTGAGTTGATAACCGAAACAATAATTCCTGAATCGGAAATAGCCATGTCGTTATCATTAGGAATACTGTTCTGCGCGATGTTTCCTTCAAAACTTTGACCCACAATTACCGGTGAAATGGAATCTGTTTTATAGGCAGGTTGAAAATTCTCTCCTCTTTTTACAGGATATTTTTTGCGCATTTCTTCTTTCATGGAACGCAATTTCGATCTATACGAAGAGCCTCCGGGAGCAGGAACTTCAATATTCTGAAGCATAACTTCCCAATCAGGAATAGTATCGGAAAAACTGAGTACTGCAGCTTTTTCCCATGTAAAATTTGTTGCCTTGTAAGTGGTTTGTGAATAGGATACAGCCCCAAGCAGCAAACCTAAAATAAGTGCAGAAAAAAATTTCATTATCTAATTTCAGAATTAATTTCCTGACGGCTTTCGCGTTGCAATTGCTGTACAGGAAGCGGAGTGCCAAAGCGGCTGATGAATTCGTTTACTTTGTTTTCGTCCAGACCGCTCTTGCCAAAAAGTCCGTTGGTAGCAATTACTTCTATCGTTTTTTCTGCTGAACGAACCGTAACATCGGGGAAGGCAATCTGGCCATTTACAAAACGGTAGTAGTTTTCTTTAATGCTGATAAGTCGCTCTTTTCCGTTTAATGAATAAGCAATATAACCGGTACCTGATTTTTTCAGTAATCCTGCAGGAGAGTTGTTGCTGTAAATGGTGTCGGTAGTTATTTCGGTCTGTGCTGATGCAACAGAAACCGAAAGTAAAGAGATAAGAAATAATAGGTTTTTCATATTGCAAATCTATTGAACTCTGAAAGAACAACAAGTAATTTTGTGTTAATAATAATTAAAACACCATCTTAAACCCCACCCCATAAGGCGTTGCCGACATGGAGTAACTCATTTTTGAAAAGCGTTTGTAATTGCTTTTGTAAATAAAGTAAAACGAGGTATCAAACAGTAACAGAAAAGCGCCCTGGAAAATCAGTGATTTACCATAGCCGTCTAAAAGGTCGGTGTTCTTT
>CAMAVO010000049.1 GCA_945861685.1 Chitinophaga pinensis
ATGTTTAAAGCATTATTATTCTTAGGTGCCGGTGCTGTAATCCATTTTGTTCACAGCAACGAAATGAATGACATGGGCGGATTGAGAAAACACATGCCGATAACACATATCACCTTTTTAATTGCATGTCTTGCCATTGCAGGAGTTCCGCCATTGGCAGGATTTTTCAGTAAAGAAGAAATTCTGCTTGCTGCATTTCATCACAACAAACTGATTTACGGAATTGCATTAATCACTTCCGGAATTACAGCATTTTATATGTTTCGTTTATACTTCAACATTTTCTGGTCAAAAGAATTTCATTCGCATGGCGAACATCATGGTGAAGGTGGTTTCGTAATGATGCTCCCACTAATTCTCCTTGCTGTTGGTGCTGCACTTGCAGGTTTTATTCCGTTCAGTCAGTTGGTCACTTCTGACGGAAAACCGTTTGAAACGATGCTTCATCTTAGCTTTTCTGTTGCTCCTGTTTTGCTGGGGCTTGCAGGGATTTTCATTGCATTGCGACTTTACAAAACACAAAATGATATTGCCGATAAAATTTCTTCTTCGCTGAGCGGATTTTATAAATCAGCTTACAACAAATTTTACATTGATGAAGTTTACCTCTTTATTACCCACAAAGTAATTTTTAATCTATTAGGAAAGCCTGCCGCATGGTTTGACAAAACAATTGTTGACGGATTTATCAATCACCTTGGAAGTTCATCAGAGAAAATCTCGGAAGAAACAAAGACTTTGCAAAGCGGACAAGTGCAACAATATGCTGCCTATTTTCTGGCTGGAGCAATTGGACTGGGTATTATTTTTATTTATGTATTGACACTGAAATAATATGCAATTACAGATAATACAAAAAAGAATTTACGAAATACGTGGGCAAAAAGTGATGCTAGACTTTGATCTTGCAGAGCTATATGAAGTTGAAACAAGAGCATTAAATCAGGCTGTGAAACGGAACACCGATATTTTTCCTGAAGATTTTATGTTCCAACTCAGCAAAAAAGAATGGGAAAATATGTCATCACAAATTGTGATGACATACCCTGTTAAACGCCCGAAAACGGCTTTGCCACTGGCATTTACTGAACATGGTGTAGCCATGCTTGCTAATGTTTTGAAGAGTAAAAAGGCAAGACAAACAAGCGTAGCTATTGTAAGGGCTTTTATTGTTTTGAAACAATTTGCACTTAATTACAAAGATCTGACAGAAAAACTCCAAAAACTTGAAAGCAAATACAATCAGAAGTTCAGCGATGTTTATGAAGCAATAAATTATTTACTTGATAAAGACAAGAAAGAAGTTGCACAACAAAAGAGAAGAAGAATTGGTTATAAAATTTCAGGAGTAAAAAAATGAATTTATCATTACTCATAATCATTCCACTTGCAGCTGCTATAGCCGTATTGCTTTCGCGCAATGGGCAGCAGGTAAAATGGATTTCATTTCTTGCTTCTCTTGCTCAGCTTGGCTTATCACTTTTTCTACTCTCAGCTTTTATGAGTGAACGTGCAAACGGAAATGTTTCTCAGATGCTTTTTGAGCAACGTTATTCATGGTTCGCACCGTTGAATATTGAATATTATATTGGAGTGGATGGAATTTCTATATCAATGATTTTACTTACAGCCTTTGTAGTTCTTGCCGGTGTGCTGATGTCGTGGAACGTTGAAAAGATGACAAAAGAGTTTTATTTTCTTTTGCTGCTGCTTTCACTTGGCGCTTATGGCTTTTTTATTTCGCTGGATTTATTCACCTTGTTTTTCTTCCTTGAAATTGCAGTAATTCCGAAATATCTTTTGATTGGTATCTGGGGAAGCGGCAATAAAGAATACAGCGCGAACAAACTTGCGCTGATGCTGATGGGCGGTTCTGCATTGGTACTCGTTGGAATATTTGCAATCTACTTTATGTCAGGCATTCATTCATTTGACATGGTGAAACTTTCGCAGGTGCATATTGCCATTGAAGTTCAGAAAATATTCTTTCCGATGCTGTTTGTGGGCTTTGGAGTTTTCACTGCTATATTTCCGTTTCACACCTGGGTTCCTGACGGGCACTCCTCTGCTCCTACTGCGGGTTCCATGTTCCTTGCAGGAATTTCCATGAAGCTGGGCGGGTATGGCTGTTTGCGTGTGGCAACTTACCTGATGCCCGAGGCTGCAAAAGAATATGCGCCCATCATTATCATCCTTGCCTCCATTGCTATTTTGTATGGTGCGTTTGCAACCATGATGCAGAAAGATTTGAAATACATCAACGCCTATTCTTCAGTTAGCCACTGCGGTTTTGTGTTATTAGGAATTGGCATGCTTACCAAAACTTCCATTGAAGGTGCGGTGATGCAAATGGTTTCTCACGGTTTGATGACAGCACTTTTCTTTGCTGTTATCGGAATGATTTATGAGCGAACGCATACCCGGAAAGTGGAAGAACTGGGAGGTCTTCTAAAAATAATGCCTTTCGTGTGCACCGTGTTATTTATTGTAGGACTATGTTCGCTTGGCTTACCCGGCTTCAGCGGGTTTGTGGCGGAGATGACCGTTTTCATGGGCTCATGGCAAAATCCTGAGATGTTTTATCGTGTTGCTACCATCGCTGCCTGTATGTCCATTGTAGTAACTGCAGTTTATATTCTACGGGCAGTTGGAAAAACTGCAATGGGGCCAATTACCAACGAACATTTTTTACATCTGAAAGATGCTGCATGGAATGAGCGCCTTGCAGCTATAGTTCTGGTATTGGGAATTGTTGCGATTGGTATTGCACCCTTCTGGCTCAGCGATTTAATTGCTCCGGGAGCAGAACTGATTATGAGTAAAATTCCCACTGTGATAATTAACTGAACAAGATGAACGAACTACTATTAATGAAATCGGAATTGGCGGTGACTGCGGTTATCTTCATTCTGCTGTTCATTAAAATAAGTGATACAACAAGTAATGAAACAGTGCTGAAGATTGTTAACGCGCTGTTGGTGCTGAATGTTGCTGCCGGTTTTTGCTGTATGGACGTTACAGGCGAATTATTCAGCGGCATGTTCAAGACAAATGCGCTGATTGCATTTGAGAAGAACATGCTCAACATCGGAACGCTGCTTATTTCATTACTCTCATATGAATGGCTGAGAAATCACAGGCATCTTCCTGAGTTTTTTGTTCTGATGCTTTCTTCGTTGCTGGGAATGTTCTTTATGATTTCGAGTGGTAACTTTTTAATTTTTTACCTCGGGCTTGAACTCAGCACCATTCCGGTTGCCGCGCTTTGCAACTTTGACATGGAGAAAAGGCAATCGTCAGAGGCGGCCATGAAAATGATTATGTCATCGGCTTTTTCATCGGGTATTTTGTTGTTTGGTATTTCCATGATGTATGGAACAACAGGAACCATCAGCTTCGCAGAACTTCCAATGCTTCTTACCGGAAGTCCGTTACAAATCTTTTCGTTCATTTTATTATTTACCGGGTTTGCATTTAAACTTTCTGTCGTTCCATTTCATTTATGGACTGCCGATGTGTATGAAGGTTCGCCCATTGCAGTTACTTCTTTCCTTTCGGTAATCTCAAAAGGCTCTATTGTTTTTATTTTCCTTACCACGCTTTACAAAGCCTTTGCCCCAATGGGCGAGGTTTGGTATAACCTTATTTTCCTGCTTTCGGTTGCTACCATGATAGTTGGAAATCTTTTTGCACTTCGCCAGCAGAATATGAAACGGTTTCTTGCCTTCTCATCTATTGCACAGGTAGGTTTTATTCTAATTGGTATCAGCGGTGGCGGACAAAACGGTATTTCTTCTTCGGTTTATTTTATGTTGGTTTACATCTTCTCTAACCTTGGCGCATTTGGTGCGGTGCAGTTGATTTCATCTTTCTCAGGAAAAGAAACCATTGAC
The DNA here is from genome assembly GCA_945861685.1 of Chitinophaga pinensis. GTDB lineage: Bacteria > Bacteroidota > Bacteroidia > SXHM01 > SXHM01 > SXHM01. The sequence goes on from CAMAVO010000049.1 coordinate 3,894, forward strand.
AGTTATAAAGGTTTGTATCAAACCAATCCGCTGTTAAGTTGGGTGCTGACTATCTCCTTGTTTTCATTAGCAGGCATTCCGCCAACTGCCGGTTTTTTCGGGAAATTCTTTTTGCTTGCATCGGGTGCTGAAAAAGGAAATTACATCCTTATCACTATTGCAGCGCTGAACATGATTGTTTCGCTTTACTACTATTTAAGAGTGGTGCGCGCTATCTTTATGGAGAAGAATGAGCAACCGATTGCAGCTATTGAGGGTAGTATGTATGAAAAGGCAGGACTGCTAATTTGTGTTATAGGTATTATAGCTGTTGGTTTATACAGCCATTTTTACGAATATATTTATTCACTAAGTATTTTTTAATTCCTCCCCTTTGGGGAGGTTAGGAGGGGCAAATGGCTATCAATAAAAATCACGAGTTTGAAGACTTAGACGGTATTAAATGTGCGGTGGTGGAACGCAATCTTTCTCCTGAACGACTTCAGTTTTTGAAAGAGTTGCTGGAGTATAACCATTTTACAACCGTTGTGGTGGCAAGTCCACCACCAAAAGCTGCGGCACCAAAACCGGCTGCTCAGGTTGTTGAGCAAAGCGAAATCCCGCAAAGCGGGACACCTGTTGTTGCCGAAGCACCGCCTGCACCTGAATTATTTACCCTTGGCGTTACTGACTCTACATTTAATGCTACCAATGCTGTATTCGGAAGGCTGCTGAAAACCCGCACCGGGCATGTGGTTACCCTTGCCTACTGGCACCAGAAAGAGGCTGTTTCGCAGGACGAAGTGCCGTACTTCCAGAAAAATGCCTGAGTAAGAGGCTGTTTAAATTTTAGTGGGTATTGTGTAATTGTAGCAATTGTAGTAATATTGCGCTCCTTTTTTGGGAAAAATTCCTTCTTAGCTCAGCTGGTTAGAGCACATGACTGTTAATCATGGGGTCGCTGGTTCAAGTCCAGCAGAGGGAGCAAAAAAAATCCCGTTTCACAGTCAGTGGAACGGGATTTTTAATTTAAGGGTTGTTTTACTGATACCTATTCCTCCACCTCCACCTGTATTTTCACCTTAATTATTTCTTCAATCATGGTTATCCGGTCGCGGGTATCTTCATCGGTTTTATCGCAATACCATTTGATAATGATTTTGCGCCCGGTGAACTGCACCTTGGCAAGTATGCCCAAAAACTCGCGTAAGGCCATGGATGAGCCGGTATTGATGTAATCGGTATTGATGGTTACTAGGGTTACCTGCTGGGGATTTTGTTCATACTCTGTAGCCCATTGAATAAGTGGTTTAAAAAAATCATGTGGGTTTGAACAAAGGCAGCGGCCCAGTATAAAGGCGGTGCCTATGCTCTTATCAAGAATTACTTCGGGAGTATTTCCGGTAAAGGGGAGTGAGATGCGTGCCTGTGATTTAATCATAGGTTTAGTTATGGTGTTGGATAAAGTGCCGAGGCGTTTGCTGCGGGGGTCTGTGGTGGTGTGCATATAAGGAAGGTGTTAAGTAAAAATATGCTGCAAAGTTGGCACACCTGCAGCTAAACGAAAAACGGAAAGGTGTCCGTAATTTCAGGTTGGGAAAAAAAGGGGGATTCAGATTTTCTGTTTGAGCCAGAAGATTATTTCTTCCAGCCCCAGCAGTTTAGAGTCTGCTATGCGCCTGTTCAGCTGTTCAAGTTCTTTGCTGAAGAGTGTTAGTTGCTTTTGCTCCTGTTTTCTATCTTTAGTAAGAATAAGCAGGGCTTTAATATGTTGCAGCACTATTTGTTCAAATTCAAAAAGGGTGTTGGAGTAGTTAAGCCTGTCGCGGGTGTTGCGCAGGTGTTGTTGTGCTATATCGTGTTTGCCGGTTTTGTAATAAATAATGAGTTCAAGTATGCGGGCAAACTCACGCAAATCGTTACGGATGTTTTTGTGTTTGCCGGGTTTGGCAAGGTGTTGCGACCAATGCAGGGCTGCATCGTATTTGCCGCACAGGAAACAGGTGATGCAGTTGTTAAAATAAAAATTAAAGAGACGTGCAGTGCCTATCAGCGATTCGTATTGTTCCAGACCTTTTTCAATTTCGGGCAGCAGGGCAAGGGCTTCTTTCAGTTTGTTGTTGTTGAGGTAGTAGATCTGGCGCAGATATAAAACCTCGCGAAAGGTGGCGGCAGTTTCTTCGGAGGTTGCGCCTCTGAGTTTTTGCAGGCGCTGCAGCAGCGGCTCAAAATCAGTCCAGTTGCCGACAGCACTGCGCAGGCTTAGCAGGCTGCTAAGGTCGGTGCGGTAGCGCACCGGCATTTCGGGTATCATGTGGGGGTGATTTTCCCAGAGGGTAAACATGTGTTCGCGGCAGGTTGCTGCTTTCTTGTATTCGGCTTTTAGCTGATGGCTTAATGCATGAATTTCAAAATACTTGAGCCGGGCATCAAAGCTAAGAGCCTGCTTTTCGTTTTTAAGCAGGGGGCTTTTCATCAGCTGCCCGAGTTTGTTTTGATTGTCGGGTGTTTTTGCCACATTCAGTTCGCGGTACAGGATAAATACCTTGTCGTTGATAGCGGCATAGCAACCGGCATTTTCAAGTTTTTGGATACAGGCAGCGCGCTTAGTGCGGTTTTCTTCAAACGCCTGTTCAATGTTTTGGGTGCTGGTTTGTTTCAGCAGCCTGCGCTCGTATTCATAAATTTCGAGCAGTATAGCGTGTTTTTCATACTGCAGGGCAAGTTGCTCGGCTTTGTTTATCATTTTAAGGGCAGCACGGTGCAGGTGTTTTTGCGATAGTATAGCTGCCGACTCAAGCAGGCGGTGCAGGGTGGTTTCAACACTGCTGTCGCGGTAATAGGATATAAGGCTGGCAAGCAGGTAATCAAGTATTACGCTTTTGTGGAATGAGAATTTTTTTACCACTTCGGCACTTTGTGCTGCTGCCTTTAGCTCATTTTCATTATACGTATGCTGCTGGCGCATGAGCGTGAAAACGGCAAGGTAGGCAGCCGTATGGCTTAGCTTAAACCGCTTAAGGTAGGTAACAAAATAGCCGGCTTCGGCCGGGGTAAGGCTTTGGGCTAACTGATACAGATCTTCTGAAACCTCTTTCATAGTAATTCAACTGTGTTTTCCGAAGTAGAAATTATGAACACTTTTCCGTTTGGGGTATTTATTTTTTTGCAAAATATTTGTGCCGCAAATAAAGTATTAATTATTCCACTCGCCTAAACTAATTAGCTGAACACCGATAACTGAAACACGAAATATTGAATAGGAAATACTAAAGCATAAAAAACAATACTACCACTAAAAATCACAATCAATTAAATTAAACCAACAACTATAAAAAACCATGGCAGCTTATTTTACCGCATCCAACGCTTATGACCGCAGCACCTACACCTTTACGTTTGACAAAAACAATTTGTATGTAAAGCAGGGCACCACCACTATTGCCACGTTCAGTTATGCCAACACCGACCTTGCAGTGCGGGTAAACGGCAGCAACTTTGAGGTGGGCAGCCTTAGCTTTAATCCGCTGGGCAGTTATTTTACCCGCACGGTTGATTTCAGCGGAAAAAAGGCAGGGGTTATTTATACTAATTCCGATACTAAAATGATAGGTTCTATTGATACCGATTCAAGTTCAGTGGTGAAACAAACCTATAACGTAAGCGGCAGCAGCGGTGCGGTAAAGATTAAGCATATCACCAGCACCAGCACTTTGGAAATGGTAATGGCCTGCGACCCTGATAACTGCACCTCACTTAATCCTTATTACGCACAAGTAAATTAAACTGCTCCTGCTCTTTGTCTGATAAACTCTTGTGTGTGGGCACATTGCAAATCAGGCAATAAACCCTTTAGCTGTTCTGAACATGTGGTGTGTGGGGGATAGCGGGGGTGAAGGGGGGGAGAGAAAATGAAAATATGGAATTGAAAATGGAAAATACAGTACACTATAATTCAACCGGCTATTTTAAAACACAAAGTCGTGTTACCTCTTCAGCTATACCCTATTTTGAAACTGAAACATATAATCCGGTTAGTGCGAACCTCTATTTTGAAACCAAAATGCAGTTTCCAAACTATTGGAACAGCCATTTTGAAATGAAAACGTTGTTTAGCCCTACAGCCAAACCCCATTTTGAAACCAAAATGCACTTGCGGTGGATAAGGAAACCTGATTTTGAAACCAAAATGACCTTTACCCCTACAGGGAAACCCCGTTTTGAAACCAAAATGCACTTTCCGTGGAGGGTGAAACCTCATTTTGAAACTAAAATGACCTTTACCCCGACAGGGAAACCCCGTTTTGAAACCAAAATGCACTTACCGTGGAGAGCAAAACCGCCTTTTGAAACCAAAATGCCCGATCTAAGGATTCGGGAAAGCCATTTTGAAATACAAATGCCTGAAATACAAACTACTAAACAAACTCAATACTAACTATTAAACACAAACAGCCATGCCTGTAATAAAACGTCCCGAAACCAATGCCCAACGCGAAGCTGCCCTGCGCAATTCAAAAAAACGTAAAGATTCAGTGCCCCCGCCACCCGAAATACCTTTTATGCCCGGCACTATTACCAAGCTTGATATTTTTCAACCGGCCTACCGCACCAAATACCTTGCTGTAAGCAGTGCAAAAAATCAACAAACGAGCCTAACCGCGCAAATTGCACAGGCACGCAAACTTGCCATTTACAACGAGCAGGATTTTATTGATAACCTGAATAAAGGCATACGCAGAGGACTGATACAGGCAAGCAGACGCAGCCTGTATCTGATAGATGTAAACGATAATACACTGCCCTACATAGGCTCTGAAAACGATATTACCACCTGGGGCGATAATATTAACGATGGCGAAGCCGCCCGCCTTGCCCTGCCGGGCGAAGTACCTGTTACCTTCCCCTCGTCAGCCGAGGTGAGCGCGGCAGTGGGCAATTTCAACACCATTAACCTTAATCAGGCAAACGCAAAAGATACCCTTAACATAGCGCAGGAAGCCCTTGAAACTGAAAACATAGAAGCCGATAAGTTTATTCTTAAACTATGGAACGAAATTGAAACGGCCTTTGACTTAGGCGACAAAGCCAGCATGCGCAGCCGCGCCCGCGAATGGGGCGTAGTATATGTACCCTCACCGGGCGAAGCCCCCTCACCCGATGAATTCAGCATCATGGGTAAAATTACCGAACAGGGTAGCAATGCCCCGGTAAACGAAGCCGAAATATTAGTAGTAGAAACAGCAACCACTGTATTGAGCGACAGCAATGGCGATTATTTTATAGGCATACTGCCCCCAGGCACTTACACCCTGCAAATAACTAAAGCCCTGCACGAGGTAGAGACCATAACGGGAGTAGTAGTTACCGCAGCGGCTATAACTACGGTTAATGTATCACTTACTCCGGCTATAACTATTAACGGCACAGTTAGCGGCACCGTAATGGCAGCAGCAATACCCGTTGGCGGTGTTACTGTTAGCATTGACGGCTTTCCGCTGCTAACCACTACCACCAACATAAGTGGACAATACAGCCTTGCCAATGTACCCCCCGGTATGCAAACAGTAAGAGCTCAAATGCCAGCACCCGGACCATCACAAACACAAAATGTAAACGTGGTGGCAGGTGCCGAGGTGAATGCGAGTTTTAATTTCTGATGAAAAACATAACAGATCACTACCACCAACAACGCCTGCGCGAAAAACGAAACGACCGCCTGCTGGGTATTGTAACCATTATAGTGCTTAGCCTGGCGGTGGGGCTGGTGATAGTGGAGGTGGTGGAGTGAGAATTAATTATAAACTTAAAAAACAAAAACCATGAATAAAAAAACAATTTTTACAACAGTATTTGCCTTTGCAATTTTAGTTGCAAACGCACAAATTAAAGTGTGGACAGGAGGAAAAACCTATATGGGAAACACCAGCACTATTCCTCTATCTCAGTTAAGTGTAGGCGGTGCAGGTAATTCGCTTTTTCAGATATATGGATATAATACTGCAGCAACAACAACTGGTGTAAATGCAATAAGAGGAGAAAATGCAACTCCAACATCAAATATATCTTCATACTCTGTGGCTGGAATAATAACACCTGGAACAACAGGAACATGTGTAGGGGTTGTAGGTGCAGCGTCAAAGGCATCAGCCGCATCAGGAGCGCGTGCTTTTGGAGTATATGGCTACGCAGGAAACGGAGATGGTGGATATAATTACGGTGTCTATGGTCTATTATTAGGAACAAATAATGGAGCTGCCTTATATTCTTCTTTGACGGGTCCGACAAATGTAGGAGGAAAATTTGCCGCTTATTTTGATGGAGCGATTAAAACCACAGATGACACTCCTGAAAAGCCTACTGGCGGGGGCTGGACAGGCTACTCTGATGTAAGATTAAAAACTTAGATTACACCATTTGCAGATGGCATGAATGTAATAAATCAAATTAATCCTATCAAGTATAAATTCAATGGGACTGGTAATTTGCCAACAGAAAATTACTATTACGGAGTAAGGGCACAGGATATGCTGGAAATTGCTCCTTACACTGTAGGAACCTCATCTTTAGTTGTAAATCCATCTGAAACAGGAACATTTAACGTAATTGAACACCTCGCTGCCGACTCAAGCGGTAATGAAAAAGTTATAATTGAAGCATTGAATTTTAATTACGATGCATTGATTTATGTAATGATTAATGCATTAAAAGAACAAAAACAAACAAGTGATGGATTGCAAAACCGAGTATCAGAGCTGGAAGATTTAGTAAGAATTTGTTGTTCGGCTTCAGCACCTAAAAGCCTCAATAATATTGAAAATGGAGGAATAGAACAAGAACAAAATTTAAGAAATGGCGGTTCATCTACTACTCAGGTAATTGAATTAAGCTATTCCGATAATGCAATACTTTACCAAAATATACCTAACCCTTTTGGTGATGAAACCACTATCAATTATTACCTGCCACAATCAGTGGGTAGCGCAAAAATTGTCTTTTATAATGATATGGGGCAAAAAATTAAAGAAGTAAATCTGGAACATAAAAACAATGCATCCTTAAATATCAAAACAAGCGAATTGGCTCAGGGTATTTACTCCTACAGTTTAGAAGTAGATGGCAAAGTAGCGGAAACAAAAAAGATGCTGAAAAACAAGTAAATCATTTGCTCTGGTTGCTAAACTTAAAACAAATAAAATGAGTAAATTTGAAAAACATATAATTTTTGTTCTAATGCTACTGCTTAGTTCAACATTGATAAAAGCACAGATACCATTTAATGATCCATCCTCATGGAATTTGCAATCAGCAGCCAATGGAACGGAAGAGTTTAATGCTCCCTTGGATTTTATCACTAACTGGCATAATAGATACAACTTTAACTGGAATGGTACTTATAGTTATGGCGCTGCTGAAATATGTTATCCTGATAGCTTAATAGAAACAGGCACAACTTTAAAAATCAAATTAGACACGTTAGCTCAGGGTATTAAGGTTGTGGATATTGGTAATTACGGAGGGGACAGTGTAACTTATGTTTATCAGGGTGGTGTTTTATGGCGCAAGCAACTGCTTTATAAATATGGCTATTTAGAAATTAGCGCTAAATTTCCTACCGGGTGTTATTCATTGTGGACAACGTTTTGGCTATGGTTTGAAGATTGCTATGCCAGTCCGCCATATTATAATGAAATTGATATTATAGAAAATGCGGCTGAAATTGTTTACGATGGTTATAAAGTTACCAGTAATACATGGATATGGACACCTGAAATTAGTGATACATGCGCATATCAAAACTGTGTAACTAATTATGAGGCGTTAAACACCGCATTTTTACTATCGGCAGATTTCCATAAATATGCCATAGAATGGGCTCCCGACCGAATTATCTGGTATATAGACGACATTGTTGTAAGAACTATCTATGATACATCAGGTTTAAAAATTCCTCAAAATGCCATGACAGCAATATTAAGTGCGGGTATTAATCCGAGTAAGGCTTTTCTTCCTGCCGATTGGACCTTTAGTCATACTCCAACAGCACCTGTATGTTTTGATGGCTTTGGCCACCCTAAGTATTTTGAGATTGATTATTTGCGTTATTATAAACTAAATGTAGATTGTTCGGATGATCTTACTAATCTTTGTGTCCCAACCAGCTATAGCCGTGCAGTAAAAAAATCAATTACAACTAATCCTTCATGTACACCTACCTTTAATCCAACAACATTGGCAGGTAGCTATACTTTAAGAGCAGTTGACCATGTTACACTTAACGAAGGAGTAGTAATAAATCCAACCAGCGTAGGTTATTTTGCTATACAAACAATGGAATGTCCACAATAAATTATAATATCATGAAAACGAAATACCTTCTCTTAGTTGCTTCTCTTATTGTTTCCATAGCAAACGCCCAGACCTGGGAATCGGTTGGAACAGGAATGAACGGATCAGTTCACGGTTTTGGAGTATATAATGGGGAACTCTATGCAGGAGGGTCATATACTGTAGCAGGAGGGAATCCTGCGAATAATATTGCAAAATGGAACGGAAACTCATGGAATTCGTTAGGTTCAGGTATAGTTAGTGGCGGTGTGCGAACATTTGCTGTTTATAACGGTGAACTTTATGTTGCAGGAGGATTCTATCTGGCAGGGGGCATCCCAGTTAGCGACATTGCAAAGTGGAACGGACTAGGCTTTTCAACTGTTGGATCAGATGGACTAAATTCTGGTTTAGTTCTCTCCTTAACAGTTTATAACGGAGAGCTGTATGCGGGAGGTACTTTTTTAGGGGCAGATGGTCATAATGCAAGCCGCATTGCCAAATGGAATGGTACTTTGTGGTCAGAAGTAGGAAGCGGAATCTATGGAATGGCGTCATTTGTTCGTTCGCTTGCAGTACATAATGGTGAGTTATATGTGGGTGGCACATTCACCAATGCAAGTGGAACGCAAGTTAATAATATAGCTGTATGGAACGGTACAAGCTGGTCGGCAGCAGGAACGGGAGTGGATGGTGGTGGTGTTTTTGCATTATGTGTATATGATAATGAACTGTATGCAGGGGGGGCTTTTAACACTGCTGATGGTATTGCTGTTAATCGTATCGTTAAATGGAACGGGACTAACTGGACAGAAGTTGGAGGTGGAGTGAACGGTATTGTTTTTTCATTGTGCGTATTTAACAATGAACTGTATGCAGGGGGTTTGTTTACAACCGCAGGTGGTAATGCTGCCAATAACATTGCAAAATGGGATGGTACTGATTGGTCTGATGTTAGCGGTGGTATGGATTCAACTGTTTTAGCCTTAACTGTATTTAATAACCAACTATTTGCAGGAGGGCATTTTTCTCATGCAGGAGCAACACCTGTTAACCGGGTGGCTAGATGGAATCCATTAGGCATAGGTGTCTGGGAAAGTTTCATTGATAATGAAGTGAGCATTTACCCAAATCCTTTTACAGTTTCTACTACCTTGGTTTTAAATAATGAAGTTAAAAATGGTTCACTAAAAATTTATAATACTCACGGTAAATTAGAACGAACTTTAGCTTTTAGTGGTAAGCAGATACTGATACAAAAGGAAGACTTGTCGCAAGGAATTTATTTTTATCATATAGATTCAGCTAAAGAAATAATCGCATCAGGCAAAATAATTATTCAATAATCTTATAAACTGACACATGAAAAGTCTACTATTCTTAATTTCTGGCGTATTAATTATTTGTACAGCATTTATAAGTCCGCTATTCCCTCCAACTGATTATCGTGACTCATATGTAGGTAATTATAGCTGCACCAGTAAATGTAAAACAGTTAACTCAGATTTTTCGGGTTACAATACTAATACTTCAACAGTAACTATCAGAATAGCAAAAGATGTTGTTGATTCAATTCTTAATGTTACTCTTAATTCAAACGTTTTTAAAATTAAACTTATAAATAGTAATATGAGTCCTATCAAAGGTACTCACCGAGGAAGATTCTTTTCAACGGATAGTATTTCATTCTCTTTCTCAGGGGCAATGGGAATGAATGGGTGTACTTATATTGGTAAGAAGCAATAATTTTTTAGATCCCTGTTGGGCGAGATTTTCAATCCAAAAAAAGCAGAACCCCCGTTCTGCTTTTTTCTTTTTAAACAATCCCCCACCTTGCTTGTTTGCTAAATAAACCAACAGAAGCAAACATGAGCACCACACCCCACAAAGCCGGCAGCAGCCCTGCGGCAGTACAATTAGAAGAAGGTAAAACCTATGCATGGTGCGCCTGCGGCCTATCGGCAAAGCAACCCTATTGCGATGGCTCACACAAAACCACCGCGTTTAAACCAACCCTGTTTAAAGCCGAAAAAACCGAAACCGCCTACCTCTGCATGTGCAAGGCAACGGGCAACGGCCCCTTTTGTGACGGCACCCACAAAGCAGTATAAATACTATTGATGTTTTTGTTTTATTACATTCGCTACCCGAATGAATAAAATAACCACGTCCATCAACGAATTTAATCTGGATGCCCAAGGCATACTGCATGTTAAAATATTGGATGATGTGGAAATAACACTTGAAAAAGTAAAAGAGGATTACGAAACCGTGCTCCAGCATTTTGGCGAGGGCAAATTTCTGGTGTTGGTTGATTCACAAAACTCATTTAGTATAACAACCGAGGCACGCGAATATTCGCAGCAAGAGGTGATAGATAAATTTCACATTGCTACAGCAGTAGTAGGCAACAACGAAGTGTCGCGCATAATTATTAATATGTTAGCCAGAATTAACCGCCCCTCCACACCGTTTAAAATGTTTGCTGATAAAGAAAAGGCCACCGAATGGCTGCTGCAACAGGCAGAACAAAACCAAGAGGTTTAACAACGCTCAGGCGTTTTCGTCTTTCATAAAAAACATACATTTGCTCACACGCAAATAAATGTAATTAAACAATGGCCGAAATAGTACGCATGCCCAAACTCAGTGATACCATGTCTGAAGGCGTGGTAGCCAAGTGGCACAAAAAAGTGGGCGACAAAGTAGCCTCAGGCGAATTACTTGCCGATATAGAAACCGACAAAGCCACCATGGAATTTGAATCATTCCAGACCGGTGTGTTGTTATACATAGGTGTAGAACAAGGCAAAACCGCCCCCGTTGATTCCATACTTGCTATTCTTGGAAAAGAAGGCGAAGATGTAAAAGCCCTGATAGAAGAAGACAAGAAGAAGTCCATAGTCGGCAGTCCACAGTCCACAGCAGAGCCTGCTAAAAAAGAAGAACCAGTTGCTGAAGTAAAAAAAGATGTAGTTGAACAAAAAGAACAAAGTCCGCAACCGATTACCGATCACCGATTACCGAATACCGACTCTACAGACGGCAGAATAAAAGCCTCGCCCCTCGCCAAAAAATTAGCCAAAGAAAAAGGCATAGACCTCAGCCGTTTGCAGGGCAGCGGTGATGCCGGCCGTGTGGTAAAGCGCGATGTGTTTGATGTAAATTTATCGGCATACGCCCCACGTTCTGTTGCCGATGAAAAAGAAAGCTATACCGAGGTTGATGTTTCGCAAATGCGCAAGACCATTGCCAAGCGCCTTGCCGAAAGCAAATTTACCGCACCCCATTTTTACCTTACCATAGAGCTGGATATGGATAATGCAGTGGCTGCACGTACTGCTATCAATGCAGTAGCACCTGCCAAAATATCGTTCAACGATATGATACTGAAAGCTGCTGCTGTGGCGTTGAAAGAACATCCGAAAGTAAATGCATCGTGGCGGGGAGATAAAATCCGCTACAATAATCATGTGCACATTGGCGTTGCCGTTGCGGTGGAAGAAGGACTGCTGGTTCCGGTAGTTCGTTTTGCCGATACCAAACCACTTTCACAGATTGCAACCGAAGTAAAAGCTTTAGCCGAAAAAGCACAAACCAAAAAGCTGCAACCTGCCGAGTGGGAGGGCAACACCTTTACCATCTCCAACCTGGGCATGTTCGGCATCGAAGAATTTACAGCCATCATTAATCCGCCTGATGCCTGCATTATGGCAATAGGTGCTGTAAGGCAAACACCTGTTGTAAAAAACGGGCAGGTGGTTGCGGGCAACGTAATGAAGGTTACCCTCTCGTGCGACCACCGCGTAGTGGATGGCGCAACAGGTGCAAAATTTCTGCAAACCTTTAAGTTCTTACTGGAAAATCCGGTGGCGCTTTTAGGAAGAAACGAGATATAGTGTTTCGTCACCCTGAACTTGTTTCAGGGTCTTAAATAAGATGCTGAAACAAGTTCAGCATGACGCAGACTTGCATGTTTGGAAAATCTTTTCTAATATCGGGCTTCCAAATATTTATTCCTAATGAAAAAAATCTACTCGTTCATTGTTGTAAGTTGCTTTGTATTCAGCGCAATTGCACAACCTGTAATTAACGGCCAGTTTGACGATATCAGTGAACTGACCACTACCATCACGGTTCCCTTTACCATGCCGGATGGCGTGCACCTGATGACCGATTGCTATCTGCCTATTGCCAAGGATTGCTTGGTTGTTCCCATCAATATTCCCGGCTTCGGAACGTTTGACCTTGAGCTGGTAAAAAGAGGTACGCAGATGATTATTTATGATTCTGTTTTTCATGTGGTGGGTAACGATACAATCGGAGAACCAAATCCGAATCCATATCGCCTGCCAATGGTGTTTACCCGCACGCCTTATGATAAAGGAAACGGTAATAATGCCGAAGGCGGTGTTGTTGCCATTATGGGATATGTTTATGCTACACAGGATATGCGGGGACGCTATACTTCAGAAGGCGTTTATCTTCCGCTTATCAGCGACAGCTGGGATAAAAATGATTATCACCCCAACTTTACACACGTGCTGGATGCGACCGATCCAAGTGACCCGAAGAACGGAAACAAACACGAAGACGGTTACAACTCCATCAATTTTATCATCGACAGTTTAAAAAGAACCTATGACCTTGACGGAAACGGCACTTTTGAAACTACCGATTTTATGACCAACGGACGTATTGCCATGTTTGGCGCATCGGCCTTGGGTTATAATCAATATCAGGCAGCTGCAGCCCACAAGATTGACGACACACAACCGGGCCTGAAAAGTCTGATGCCCATTGTTGCACCCGGTGAGTTTTATAAAAGCACCGGTTTTCAAAACGGGGTGTTGCGTGATCGCCTTGTTACAGGCTGGCTGAAAGGACAAATTTTTACCGGCACCGATGATGACCTGATGGACATTGATAACGAAATGCACAACAGCATTCACAGTTCAAAAGATTATGATTTACCCAAAGATTTATTCATTAACGGAAGAACCAAGCACTATTCACAGAATAAATTTGATGCA
>CAMAVO010000050.1 GCA_945861685.1 Chitinophaga pinensis
CATATCATCCACCTGTTCGTTGTTAGCTTGCCAATCCAAGATGGTTTTGCGTAAAAGACTTTCCTGATTGTGCATGGGAGTATCGTAGCTTTCAAGCAGTAATTCAACAAACTGGCGTTGTTTGAATTTTTTCTCTTTCGGGCCGCCAAACTGGTCGGCAAAACCATCGGTGAAAATGTAGAACACATCACCGGGTTTGATATTGATTTCGTGGTTTGCAAACTCTTTCAGTTCTTCGCCCTGAAACGAGCCGATAGGAAAACGATTGCCTTTTATTTTTTTGAAAACTCCGTTGCTGAAATAGTAGAGCGGATTAAATGCGCCTGCATATTCAAGTGTCATAGTGGTATAATCCACACAGCATAAAGAAATATCCATGCCGTCACGCACGGTTGAGCGCTCACTGTGATTAAAAACACTGCCTACACTTTTGTTCAGGTAGTTCAAAATATCGGAAGGATGAACCATGTTGTGTTCATTGATTGCCTGGTTAAGTGAATGGTAACCAAGAATACTAATCAAAGCGCCCGGAACTCCATGGCCTGTGCAGTCAACCGCAGCCATATAATGTTTGTTGCCTTTGGTGTTGTACCAGTAAAAATCACCGCTTACAATTTCTTTAGGTCGGAAGAACACAAAACTTTGCGGAAAGGCTATTTCAATTTCTTTTTTAAGAGGGAGAATTGCTTCCTGAATTTGTCGGGCATAAGCAATGCTATCGGTAAGCTCAATGTTTTTTAACAAAATATCATAACCGAACATTTTGTGTTCCCGTAACTGTTTTTTCAGTTTGTCATTGGTGTCAAGCAATTCACGCGTTTTTTGTCCTATGGTTTCGCGCAACTTATCTGTAAGGTTGATGAGCTGGTCATCAAAGGTTCTTAATTGAGTAATATCTCTGAAGATGGCAAGTACTCCTGTAACCTGATTGGCAATATTGGTAAGGGGAGTATAATGAGCTTCAAAAAAACCTTTTTTGTTGTTGCTTTGGAAGTAATAAGGCCTCTCTGTTGAAAGCGCCTCTTCACCACCAAGTGCTTTGCGGATGAACTTTATTTCCTCAATGGCATCAAAAAAAGGAATGCTAACGAACAAATTTTTCTCCAGTATATCTTCTTTTCTTTCGCCTGAGATGTTTGCCATAGCGGGGTTCCACTCCACAATACGGAAATTGGTATCAAGGATAAAAATGCCGTCAATGCTCTTTTCTAAGAGCAGGTTAACAAGCATTTCACCGTTTCGTGTAAGTTGAAGTGTATCCATATAAAAGGATTGGCTTATATGGAATAGAAGGGAAAATGGTTACAAACTAGACGCTTAACAACAAAAGTTGGTAGAATTTGCCTTGTTATATCGCCTGATTTTCAACTAAGATTTGCTGAAAACTAAGAACCGATTCAAGCTCTTTTTCGAACTCAGTGAGAGATTTGATTTGCGCAATTTGTTCCTGTTCTAAACAAGCTGCCAGCTGTTTCGCTATTTCTTTGTAGGTTGCAGTAATCTCAGGTCTTTCGAAATAAAGTTTTCCCGTTCTGCGAATTAGAAAATCAGATAGAGAAGTTGTCATTTCGTGGTTTACAGAATACCAGATTTCGGCCTCGCCAACAGAAGAAAGCTCCTTTGCTTTTTCAAGAATTTGTATTGTGTTGGTTCCGTATTTATAAACCAGAAGTTGAGTTTCTTCTTCGCTGCAATCAACTGTACGGGCAATATGATTGAGTGAACGGATAAAACCGGCAATTGCTTTTGGGCTGTTAAAATTTCCGCCCGAAAGAATAATGCGGTCGGTGTTGCAGGAGCTGAACGATTTTCCTGTTTCGGCTGTTAGCTGCTGCGCAACATGATTCACGGTTTTTTCTGCCATTTTGCGGTAGCCTGTTAGCTTACCACCTGCAATGGAAATAACTCCGCTTTCGGAAATAAAAATTTCGTCTTTTCGTGAAAGTTCTGAAGGTGATTTTCCGTCTTCGTGTATCAATGGTCGCAAGCCGCACCAGCTTGAAGTAACATCGTTTTGTGTCAGATTAATTCCTTCAAACATGGCATTTACAGCTGCCAATAAATAATCTACATCTTGCTGCGTAACCGAAGGTCGTTCCAATTCTCCTGTGTAATTGGTATCAGTTGTGCCAACGTAGGTTGCGTTTCCGCGCGGAATAGCGAAAATCATTCTGCCATCACTTACATCAAAATAAAGTGACTGAGAAAGAGGAAATCTTTTATGTTCAAAAACAATATGTACTCCTTTGGTAAGGTGCAGTCGTTTTCCTTTAAGTGAATTGTCTTTTTCACGCAGCTTATCAACCCATGGGCCGCAGGCATTGACAGTTTTCTTTGCTTTTATTTCAAAACTTTTCCCGGAAATAACATCGTGCACTTTTGCCCCTGCAACTTTTCCTTCATTATAAATAAACTCCTCGGCTGAAACATAATTGAGACAAACTGCGCCTCTGTTTGCAGCTGTTTTCAGGATTTCAATGGTAAGTCGTGCGTCATCTGTTCTGTATTCAGTATAAACTGCAGCACCTTTCAGTTTTTCTCTTTTCAGTAGAGGTTCGTGTGCAATCGTTTCCTGCTTGGTTAACATTCTCCTTCTTTCCGAACGCTCTACTCCTGCCAGAACATCATAAAGATAAATTCCTATGGAAGAAGAAAACATATTCAGAGAACCGTTTTCTGTAATCGGCAGCAACATTTTTTCGGGAATAACAAGATGAGGAGCATTGCGGTAAACTATCTCTCGCTCCTGACCTACTTCAGCTACCAATGCAAACTCAAATTGTTTGAGGTATCGCAAACCACCATGAATTAATTTGGTACTACGACTTGATGTGCCGGCTGCAAAATCCTGTTTCTCTGCTAAGGCCACAGACATTCCACGCGAAGCTGCATCCAAAGCAATTCCTGCACCTGTTATGCCTCCGCCAATAACGAGCAGGTCAAATTCTTTTTCCTGTAATTTTTCAATAAAATTGTTACGATTGAGTGCTGAGAACATTTCTTTACCACTAAGGACACAAGTTCACTTAGCTTTTTTCTTAGTGCTTTCTTAGTGGTCTATGTGTTCTTAGTGGTGAGAATTTTTTTCAAATCGGGGCGCAGGCGGCTTTTATACACCGAAAGGCTATCATTCTTTATTCTTCCCTTGCGGAGTTTACGCTGTTCTTCTATCGGCAATTCAGTAATACTGATGCATTCGGGTGTGCAGCAGTTTTTCATTTTCTCTTTGCATTTTTCACATTGAATGAAAAGCAAGTGGCAATCGTCATTCGCACAATTGGTGTGTTCATCGCAAGGTTCACCGCACTGGTGACAAACGCTGATTACATCATGCGTAATTTTTTCACCCAAACGTTCATCAAACACAAAATTTTTGCCTTTGAATTTTGATTCCAAACCTTCCTGTTTTATTTGTCTAGCATAGTCAATAATGCCGCCATGTAACTGGTTTACATCTTTAAACCCTTCATGCTTAAAATAAGCGCTTGCCTTTTCGCAGCGTATTCCTCCTGTGCAATACAACAACACTTTATTTTCTTTCTTGTCTTTCAGATTTTCGGTTACCCATTCCAGTTCTTCACGGAAGGTATCCGCATCGGGACAAATGGCATTTTCAAATCTTCCAACTTCACTTTCATAATGATTGCGCATATCAACAACCACTGTTCCTAACTGCTCTAAAGCTTCATTAAACTCTTTTGCTGACAGGTGTTTGCCAACATTGGTAACATCAAACGCATCATCATTCAAACCGTCAGCTACAATTTTTCTGCGAACTTTAAGCAACAGCTTATAAAATGATTTTCCATCGTCTTCAACTGCAATTTTGAAGGGAACATTCGTTAAATATTTATCACTGTCAATATCTTTTCTAAATGTTTCAAAATGTTCTTCTGGAACAGAAAGCTGTGCATTTATCCCTTCGCGCGCCACGTAAATTCTGCCTTTCACATTCAGCGCGTCCCAACGTTTGTAAAGCACATCACGATACTCATTGGGTGTGTCAATAATAACGTAACGGTAAAACGAAAGCGTAACGCGTTTAATGGGTTCTTCCATCAAACGTTTTTTGAGTTCTCTTTTGTCTATGCGGTTATGAAGCAGCATGTTTGTAATATTTTGCGGGCGCAAAGATAAGCGAAAGCACGATTATTTAAGAAATTATGCAACTTTGCGCCTCGTTTTAAAAATTTATGCAGGAAAAACTGAACTCATTACTGGAAGAAATCAATGCTCTGCATCCCTCAACGGTTGATGAACTTGAAAACTTTCGTTTAAAATATTTATCGCGTAAAGGCTTATTGACAGACCTTTTCGAAGAATTTAAAACCGTTCCCAACGAACAAAAGCGTGAGGTTGGTAAAAAGCTGAACGAAGTAAAAACGGCAGCCGAAACCAAGTTTAATGAGCTGAAAGAAAAACTTGAAAATGCAACAACACAAAGCACTGTTGATTTTGATTTAACCGCACCGGGCGAACCTGCAGAACCGGGTTCACGTCATCCGCTTTCTATTGTCCGCAATGAAATTATCAGTATTTTTTCGCGTATTGGTTATACCGTTCAGGACGGACAGGAAATTGAAGACGATTGGCATAATTTCTCGGCCTTAAATTTTCCTGAAGAACACCCTGCGCGTGATATGCAGGACACTTTTTTCATTGATGTTACAAATAAAAAGAATTCCATTGCCTTAAGAACTCATACTTCTTCTGTTCAGGTGAGATTAATGGAAAGCGGCAAACCTCCTTTCCGCAGCATTATGCCGGGAAGAGTTTTTCGCAATGAAGCAATTTCTGCCCGTGCGCATTGTATTTTTCATCAGGTAGAAGGACTTTATATTGACGAAAATGTTTCGTTTGCCGATCTGAAACAAACGCTGCTTTATTTCGCCCGCGAAATGTTTGGTGAGAAAACACAAATACGTTTACGCCCTTCTTATTTTCCTTTTACCGAGCCAAGTGCTGAGATGGATGTTTCGTGTTTTATCTGCGAAGGGAAAGGTTGTAACATTTGCAAATATTCAGGTTGGGTAGAAATTTTGGGTTGTGGAATGGTTGACCCGAATGTTCTGGAAAACTGCGGTATTGACAGTAAAAAATATACCGGCTTCGCTTTTGGAATGGGAATAGAACGCATTACGATGCTGAAATACCGTATCAATGATTTACGTTTGTTTTTTGAAAATGATGTGAGGTTTTTGAACCAGTTTAAATCTGCTCTGTAAATGAAAAAGAAAATAAAAGAACTTGAAGATAAAATATTAGAAGCCCAATTAGGTGGAGGTGAAGAGCGTATAAAATCGCAACACAAAAAAGGGAAATTGACTGCTCGCGAACGCATTCATTTTCTTATGGATGAAGGCTCGTTTGAAGAAATTGGAATGTTTGTAACACACCGTTCTCAGGAGTTCGGATTGGATAAACAGAAATTTCTGGGCGATGGAGTTGTTACTGGTTACGGCACAATTTCGGGAAGAATGGTTTATGTTTTTGCGCAGGACTTTACGGTGTTTGGTGGTTCATTAGCTGAAGCACATGCCGAAAAAATTTGCCGCATTATGGATCTGGCTATGCAAAATGGTGCACCTGTAATCGGATTAAATGATTCAGGCGGAGCACGTATTCAGGAAGGAGTTGTTTCGCTTGGTGGTTATGCCGATATTTTTTATCGCAATACATTGGCATCAGGTGTTATTCCTCAGATTTCTGCTATCATGGGTCCTTGCGCGGGTGGTGCAGTTTATTCTCCTGCTCTTACCGATTTTATTCTAATGGTGGAGAACACATCCTACATGTTTGTAACTGGTCCAAACGTAGTAAAAACTGTTACGCATGAAGAAGTAACGAGTGAGGAGCTAGGTGGGGCGTCAACGCATTCCGCAAAATCAGGAGTAACACATTTTTCATGCGCAAATGGATTAGAGTGTATTGCTTACATCAAAAAATTGCTGAGTTATATTCCACAGAATTGCGAGGAAGAAGCACCATCAATTCCTTATGATAAGCCTGAAAGCGAAAGCCGTCCAAAACTGAATGATATTATTCCTGAAAATCCAAATCAGCCATATGACATGCGCGAAGTGATTGATGGTGTGATTGATGAGGGAACATTTTTTGAAGTACATAAAAACTTCGCAGAAAATATGGTGGTTGGTTTTGCACGATTGGCTGGGAAAAGTATTGGTGTAGTTGCAAATCAGCCTGCTTTTTTAGCGGGAGTGTTAGATATCAATTCATCAGCAAAAGCCGCCCGCTTTGTGCGTTTCTGCGATGCGTTTAATATACCGTTGCTGGTTTTTGAAGATGTGCCTGGGTTTCTTCCCGGAACTGATCAGGAGTGGCATGGCATTATCACCAATGGTGCAAAATTATTGTATGCATTCAGCGAAGCAACAGTGCCTCGCATCACTGTGATCACCCGAAAAGCTTATGGTGGAGCGTATGATGTAATGAACTCAAAACACATCGGTGCAGATATGAACTACGCATGGCCTTCAGCAGAGATCGCTGTGATGGGACCAAAAGGTGCGGTGGAAATTATTTTCAAAGGCGAAAAAGATTTAAAAAAGAAAGAAGAAGAATATACCGAGCACTTTGCAAATCCTTATCGTGCGGCAGAAAGAGGTTATGTGGACGAAGTGATTGTTCCCGAGCAAACGCGTGAAAAATTAATTAAGGCGTTTAAAATGCTGGAGACAAAAGTTGCAAAGTTGCCTAAGAAAAAGCACGGAAATATTCCGTTGTAATTTGCATTTCGATTACATCATAGTCGGTCAGGGAATAGCGGGAACCGTTCTGTCTTGGACCTTGTTGCAACAAGGCAAAAAGGTCTTAGTGGTTGACCACCGCGAAAAGCCTTCTTCATCTGAAATTGCACTTGGTATCTACAATCCTGTTGTGTTTAAACGCATGACAAAAAGCTGGAAAGCAGAGGAGCTAATTCCGGTTGCTGAAGCGCTTTACATCGATATGGAAACTGCTCTCGGAGTGAAAGCATTGCACAAAAATGGTATTCTGAAATTATTTTCTTCAAAAGATGAGCGTACTTTTTGGGAGAAAAAAATGCATAACGGTGAAGCAATGGCTTTTTTGGATACCACAAAAGAGCAATCTGAATACACTGATGTTGTTTTTGATGAGCTGGGCAGTTCAGATGTGTTGAATTCTGGCTGGTTAGATACAGCAAAATTGTTGAGTGCTTTCCGGAAGTTTTTAAGAGGCAATAACCTACTTATTGAAAAAAAGTTTGAGTATGAAAATGTAAATACATCTGCTGAACTTTTGCAATGGGATAGTTTAAGCGCAGAGAGAATAATTTTTTGTGAGGGCAGTCGTGCAACTGAAAATCCGTTTTTCAAAAATCTACCGTTTGTGCTGACTAAAGGTGAAATGCTCACCATTCGCATTCCAGATTTTTCACCTCAACATCTTATTTCAAAAGGTGTTTATTTGCTTCATGAATATGGTGATGTATTTAAAGTTGGTGCAACTTATGATTGGGATGATTTGACCGATACGCCAACAGAAAAAGGAAAAATAGATTTAGTTGAAAAACTGAAAAAGGTTTTGAAATGTGATTATGAAATCCTTGATCAGGCTGCTGCAATTCGCCCAACAGTAAAAGACCGCAGACCATTGATTGGCCTGCATTCTGAAGATAAACGCATAGGAATTTTTAACGGCATGGGAACAAAAGGTGTGATGATTGCACCGTTTTTTGCAAAGCAATTCGCAGGGCATATAGAAAATAACCAGCCACTGGATAAAGAGGTTGACATAGCCCGATTTAAAACTGAATCTTATAGCTGATATTGGGCAACAAGATTGCTTCCTTAAAAGGGTCAATTGTTCCTGTTTTATGATTATAGCGATAGCCATAAAACTCTTTATCCCCCAGAACATTTAAAATTTGTAGTGACCAAGTCCCTGAAAACTTTGGACGGTTTCGTTGAAGATTTACTGTAAAGTGCAGCAACAGTGCATTCGGTCTTTGTTCGCTGAATGCTTTTGTTTCGTCATATATTACTTCTTTCAAAGCTAAAGTCGCTTGCTCATCAACTGGACTGATGCGATCACCGCCCTGATAAGTAAGTCGCACATTTATACTGAAAATATGTTGTTTCTGTCTCCCGATATTCCACTCCTTACCGGTTGTAAGATTAAAAACATAGTTCTTGTTGTATCGTGACGAACGCCAGATTCCATCACCACCTTTGTATTGCGAATCAAATACTGATGCTGTAAGCAGATAGTAAAATCCTTTTTTTACAAATCGTTCAAGAGTAAAATCAATCCCCATATTTCTTCCTTCTCCTTTATTTGCAAATGTTTGGTTTACAAACCAGTTTTGATCCAGATTGGTGAGTGAAAATGATGTGTTCTCCACAACAGGAACATTGAAAAGAATCTGGTAGTAAGGTTCAATTTTAAATCGTGTGAATTCATTAATCTGCAAATCGTAAGCAAGAACAAAATGATGAGCTTTTGCGAAGTCAAGATTTTTGTTTGGTTGAACAATACCTGAACCGTTTTGCTGTTGTGAAAGGTAAATGCCAATCATTTCAATGCGGCTATGTAATCCATAACCAAAGCTTAAGGCATTTCTATCATTAATATTCCAACTCATACCGGCTCTGGGCTCAAGCGAATATTTTCCGGTTAATGTCAGGTATTGAAAATGAAATCCAATGTTTAGAAATAACTTTTGCGAAATGTCAAATTTGGATTGCGAATATCCTTGTAAAAAATACGCACTGCCTTTCTCATCAGCAACAGTAAGTACGGAATCCCCGGCTTTCTGTGCGTTTTTGAGCTCAACATTGTAGTTGAGATTATTCACAATAATTCCAGTTCTGTTTGTATGCCTTGCACTGAATTTAGTATTCAGATAAGTTGATAAAGTATATTTCCAATTATTGTTTTTTATTTTTTCCAAAGGTTGTAATTGAATCAAACTATCCATTTGCTTAGTTTCAACTTCCACACGATTGCCCGAGGCTGAAAGCACAGTATGGAGATAAGATTTTTCAGACAAAATCATTTTATGATTTAGTCCAACAGCACCCATGCTTTGGCGACTGTCCTGCTGTTCCTTATCCTGGTCATAGGTCCAAAGAGTTGAGTCTGTTTCTGCTTCTGCCTGCGAAACATCGTCTGCTCCTAAACCCCATAAAGAAAATGTTCCTGCTTTTTTTGTAGGAAAATTAAGCTTAAAGGCCAAATCCTGATAACGGGTTCCCTGTGCATCTTCCGGAAGAATTGGTGAAAGTAATGCCAGGGTTGAATAGCGATAATTGAAAAGGTAAGACGAGCGTTTCCCTTTTTTGAATGGCCCTTCAGAAGAGGCATCAAGTCCAATGCCTCCTATTTGAAGAGTATGTTCACGCTTTTGATTATTGCCACTGCGCAATTGTAAATCCATAATACCCGATAAAGCATTCCCATATTCAGCGGGAAAAGCTCCTGTAAAAAAATCGGAATTGGCCAGCATCTGGCTGCTGAGTGCAGTTAGTCCACCTGCTCCGAAAGAAAGAATATCTGCAAAGTGATTTGGATTTGGGATCTCTACTCCCTCCATTCTCCAGAGAAGCGCGCGGGGTGCATTTCCTCGGATAACAATACCATTGTTGCCCATGTTGCCCGCAACACCAGCAAAAGAAGCAGCAAGGCGTGCAGGATCATTAAAACCCCCTGCATACCGCGAAGCCTCTTCCACACTCAATTGTCTGGCACTTACAATAGCCATTGTATTTAAAGCGGATTCTTTTTTATCCGTTGCTTTAATTACAATTTCGCCAAGTGATGTTATTGACTCTTTCAATTTGATTTCAATTACGGTTTCTTTAGCCGAATTCAAAATAATTTCTCGCATTACAGTTGTTTCATATCCTATAAAACTTGCTTTTACTTCATACCTCCCAACAGGAATTTTTTCTATTCTGAAATTTCCATCTATATCTGTTGTTGTTCCAAGTAAGGGATTAGTTCCGGGCAATGAAACATTTGTAAATGGAAGCGGGGTAAGGTTTTCTGAATCAACTACCTTTCCGCGTAATGTTTGTGTGATGGTTTGCGACTTTAATTCTTCGGTGAGGAAAATGAACAAAAAAAGAAGGCTTAAACAGATTATAATTTTGCGCATTGTTTTCAGAGTTTTAACTTTGGACAAAGTTCAGTAGTGTATATACTCCCTGCAATACTGATTTATCATTAATCTATGGAAGAAGAAATACAAAAGAGTATGATGAAATATGCTGCTGTGCTGGAAACACAGCAGTTTGATGTTGATGCACTTGACTATGCTATATTGGATAAACACCTGTCTTTTCTTAATCAATTGGATGTAATTAAAGGTAGTTATATCTCCATTTTTGATTTATGTAAACGGGAGCATATTTTTCTTTCTAAGAAGTTTGAATCTACTTTAGGTTATAATATTGATGAAGCACATAAAGAAGGAACAGACTATTTTGATCGAAAAGTTTATCCGGAAGACCTCAATACCCTTATAAAGACAGGAACGTATTTTCTTAAACTTGCTTTTAGTCTTAGCCCTGAAAAAAGGAAGGACTATAAACTGATTACTGATTACAGAATACTAAACGGTAAAGGTGAAATGTTGAGAGTAGTGGAACAATTTCAGGGGCTTGAATTAGATAAGGATGGAAATGTTTGGTTGGCCCTTTGCTTTATGGATATTTCATCAGATCAGGATATGGAAGCACCTTTCAGGGCAAGATTAATTAATGTTAATACTGGTGAATTATTTGTTCTTCCAAATGAAGAAAGCGAAGAACAACTTCTTTCTTCTCGTGAAATGGAAGTTCTTGACCTTATTGCAAAAGGTTTTATCAGCAAGCAGATTGCCGATAAGCTTTTTATAAGTGTTCATACTGTAAATACACACCGTCAAAGGATTATTGAAAAACTGAATGTTACCAATACTTTTGAGGCAATTAATTATGCAAAGGGTATTAAAATGATGAATTAGAAATCAATGACCAAAGAAGAAATTATTTCTGAACTAAGTAAAAGACACAATTTTTTTACTGCCCATATTCAATCACTGAATGAGAAGGACTTTATGTTTTCAAACAATGGTAAATGGACAGCCGGTCAGCAGTTAGACCATATTTTACGCAGTGTTTCACCATTGGTACAAGCGTTTATGTTGCCTAAATTTGTTCCGGGTTTATTGTTTGGTAAAGCAAACCGTCCTTCCAAATCGTATGATGAATTAGTTGTTAAGTACAAAGAGAAACTGGCAAATGGTGGTGTTGCAACCGGAGCGTTTGTTCCGCCTGCAATCAGTTACGACAAAAAAGAAAAACTTTGTAAACAGGTAAACTCAAAAGTGGAAAAACTTTGCAAACAAGTTAATTCATTTTCGGAGCAGCAGTTGGATGAATACATTTTGCCTCATCCATTATTGGGAAAATTAACGGTGAAAGAAATGCTGTATTTCACGATGCATCATGTTGATCAGCATTTGGAGATTACAAAGAGGAATTTAAAAAAGTAAAGACCCTTCGTCTACGCTCAGGGTGACTGAAAGAGATTGCTTCGGTCGTTCCTCCCTCGCAATGACGTTAACTGATTATCCCTGCAATAGTAGCAGACAAGTACGAAGCCAGCGTTCCGCAGAACAAGGCTCTCATGCCCAGTTTGGCAAGGTCGGCCCTGCGTTCAGGAGCTAAGGCACCGATGCCGCCAATCTGCATACCCACGCTGCTGAAGTTTGCGAAACCGCAAATAGCAATGCTGATAATGAGCAATCCTTTATCGCTGACAATGGGAACGGCATTGCTTGTTAAATTCTTGAAGGCCACAAATTCATTCACGGTAAGTTTTTGTCCCAACAGGGTTGCGGCATTGTTTACATCTTCCATAGGAATACCCATGCTCCATGCAAAAGGGAAAAACAATTTCCCGAAAATATAATCCAGTGTAAGTCCGTCCCAAAGATGGCCGAGCGACCAGTTAATCATTGCAATCAGCGCAATAAAACCAATGAGCATCGCAATCACATTCATGGAGATTTTAAAACCTTCGGCAGCACCGTGACTGATGGCATCAATCAGATTGCTGTATTCGCTTTTCACTTCCAGCTTTACGTTGCCCATGGTTTGCGATTCCTCGGTTTCGGGGAACACAATTTTGGAGATAACCAAGGCACCGGGCGCTGCCATTAAGCTTGCAGCAATCAGGTATTCAGCCTTCGCGCCCATGTTGGCATACACAATTAAAATACCACCGGCAATGCAGGCAAGGCTTCCGCTCATGGAAGCAAGCAACTCGCTTTTGGTCATCCCCGAAAGATAGGGGCGTATCATTACCTGCGCTTCCACCTGACCCACAAAGGCACTGGCTACATTGCTCAGCGCCTCGGCACCGCTTACGCGCATTATAAAATTCATGGCTTTAGCAATGACAGAAACTACGCGCTGCATAAAACCGATATGATAAAGTATGGCAACCAGAATACAAACCAGAATAATGGTTGCAGTGATATTAAACGCGAAAACAAAAATACCGGGACTGCCGTAGTTCTGCACTTCACCGGTATATTTTACGGCAGCAATGCCGCCATAAGCAAAGTTGGCGCCCTCTTTGGCAAACTGTTCTATCTTTTCCATGCCCTTGCCAAGCATCTGAAAAAAGCGGGTAACGGGCGGTATTTTTAAAACTAAAACCGCAATCAGCACTTGCAGCGCAACGCCACTTAACACAAGGCGGTAGTTGATGGCCTTACGGTTATTGGAAAACAAAAACGCGAGTAAGAAGATGAGGGCTATGCCTGTTAAACCTTGAAAACGTTCCATAGAATAATTGGGTTTGGAAAAGACAAAGATAATTTTTTGGAGTATTTTTCTTAATTTTGAATGTTAATTATTAAACAAATCAAATCTTACAAACTACCATGAGCAGTTTTCTTGTAAATATTAAAGATGAAAGTAAAATGGAAGTTTTACTTAATTTTTTAAAAAGCCTGAACTACATCAGTGTTGAAAAATTTGAAGATACCGATATTGTTCTCACTCACGAACAAAAAAAGGTGTTAGACCATCGCAGGGCAACTGCCAAGCCAGAAGATTTTATAAACTGGGAAACAGCTAAGAAACAGTTGAAATTCAGGAAAAAATAAATATGGCTTTTACTGTTGTTATAGAGCCGCGGGCTTTAACAGATATTCAAAAAGCTATTGACTATTACGATGAGCAATTGCCCGGACTGGGCGAACGATTTAATGCCGCTGTTACTAATCACATTGCAGCAATTAAACTAAATCCATTTTATCAGGTGCGCTATAAAGACTACCGCGCCATGCCCATACCCCTACATGGTGTTGTTTTATATTGATGAAACAATAAAAACAGTTTACATTATTGCTGTTTTTAATACCTGGCAAAACACTGAAAAACTGCCGATGTAATTTTTAACACAGGGGACAAGGGAAGACACAGCGGTGCACAGAGGAAATAAATTAGTTTACTTTTGGAAAACGCTTCTTTTCTGTGACTGCTATAAAAAATATACTTCTAATTCTGTTTCTATCTTTTAGTTCAGCAGTGCTGAGTCAGGAAATATGCGACAATGCTATTGATGATGATAGTGATGGGTTGATTGATTTGAATGATACAACAGATTGTTTTTGTACAGGATGGTTTGGTGAAATAGTACCGGAGCCCGTTTCTCATCTACCAAACTGTTCGTTTGAAAATATGAATTGTTGCCCTGTAAATTTTAGCCAGATAGATTGCGCAACAGGATGGCAACAGCCTACTTATGCAACTCCCGATTATTATAATTTATGCGGTTTCACATTAGGCTTACCTGAAAGTGGCTTAATACCTTTTCCACATGGAAATGGTATTGCCGGAGGCTACTGTACCGCTAGCTATAAAGAATATTTAGGAGCGTGTTTAACAACTACCCTTTTGGCGGGAACTTCTTATACAATTCGCTTAAATATGTCATCAATTCAATTTAGTCCTAGCGCTGGCGCGCCCTGTATTGGATGGGATATTACAGAGTTTAATTATAGTCCAATTCCCATCACAATTTTTGGAAATGCAAATTGTGTGTCTTTACCCCTTAGTCCCGACAACGATGATTGTCCGCCTGGATGGACAGAACTCGGGGTTGCATGGTATTCTCCTGTAAACTGGTGGGGTACAATAACAGCTACATTTATACCATTAGAGGACATTAATTCAATTATTATAGGTCCTCCATGTATCTTCCCAAATGATTATCCAGGTTTTCAGGAGAGTTGTGTTCCCTATTTTTATTATGATAATCTGATTTTAAATGAAACGTCATCGTTTAAAGACGTTTACATTAACAGAGCAGGTAGGTATTGTGATGATGATTTAAGATTGGAAGCTTATATAGATACAATAAATGGAAGTTGGCAATGGTATAAAAGCGGAATTGCTTTAATTGGTGAAAACAGCAGCATTCTAAATATTTCAGCAAATGATTTAGGAGTTGGAATATATAGTGCTGTATATACTATTAATGGAGAATGTGCCTTGGCAATAGATTCTATTAATTTACCTCCTATGCCTGTAGCAGGGGTTTCCATTCCTCCTTTATGTCTTGGAGAGTCTGTACAATTTCATGATTGGTCAACAATTGCACAAGGTTCCGTAAACAACTGGAATTGGGACTTTGGAGACGGCACTATAAATAGTGATATACAAAATCCTTTTCATTCTTATGAAGAATCAGGCTTATACATTGTCACATTGGTTGTAACTCAGGGTTCTCTTTGCATTGATTCAATCAGTACTACAGTAACTGTTTACCCGCCACCTACTCTTGAAGTAGTAACCGATTCAATTATTTGTATTGGAGAAAGTGTTCAATTAAATGCTTCCGGGGGAGCTTCTTATATCTGGTCACCTTCAACTAGTTTGAACAATAATCAACTTGCAAATCCAATAGCTTATCCCAGTTCAACTACACTATATAATGTAGTAGTGGCTGATACAAATAATTGCATAGATTCTTCTTTAACACAAATGATTGTAGTTATAGAACCTGACACTTTAAATTTTACTATCGACTGGAAAATATCCTGTGAAGAATTAACATCTGAATTAACCAACAACAGTTCTGAAGGTGAATATTTATGGGAGTTTGGTGATGGCTCTACGTCCACTTTATCAAATCCATCACACACTTTCAATTATGGAGAAAGTTATATTATAACACTCACAAATACTTCCGTATGTCTGGATACCGTTAAGAAAATTTTCAACCTAACCAACCTGATAGATACTGCTCAATCTATAACTTCCAACATCATCACCCCCAACAACGATGCACTCAACGATTGTTTCAGCCCGACTATATCCGACCAACTTTCCGAATGCTCAGAAATAACTATTTACAACCGCTGGGGAAATGTAGTTTTTGAAAAAGAAAAAGGCGAAGAAAAATGTTGGGACGGAAAGAATAAATCGGACAATACTTTCCTTGATGCCGGCACTTACTTTTATATAATGAAAGTAAATGATGTTGATATAAAACACGGAACGGTAACGCTAATTAGAGATTAGCCCCCCTCCCAACCCCTCACCCACCCTACGTTTCCGAATGCTCCATCGCCCAACAGCCAAAATCACAAGGCTGAATGACCAAATAGCAAGGGCGAAGCAACAATTTTATCCGAAAAAATGGCTTCCCCCTGCTTGATTGCGGCTTCCCCCGCCTTGATTGTAGCTTCCCCCTGCTTGATTGTAGCTTCCGTTTTATTGAGAGTGTCTTCCCCTTTTGGGGTTATTGGTTCTTGGTATTAATTCTCTTTTTCCTACTTCTTGATTGCAACATCCCATTGGTTGTGTAGTTACTTAACACCATTGCATTTTTATGCCATAGAGTAGCTTGTTGTTTTGAGGTATTACGGTTTTTATTCCCCGTATTTTTTTAACATTTTTTAACTTTTTTTTAAGAAATTTTAACAATGCTATAGTTCCGTGGCACTAAGGCGTGCTATAATTTTGCCGTCATAAATTTAAAACCATTAAAAACATGAAAACAATTGCAAGAGATTATGAAATGACCGACCCTGAACTGGTCTTAAAAAGTCAGGATGTAGATGACAGCATTGACCGTGACATTGCTGAATTTACAACACGCGGCTACACACCCGCCAAAAAAGCTGCCTTTGAGTTGGCCATCACCACTTTTGATGGTATGCCCAGCGACAACTACTTGCTGGGACAGCAGGAAGAAAAAACGCAGACCAAAAACACGGTGCGCAGGGCTTGCGAGAAAAAGATAAACCTTGTATTAACCGCAGTTGAAAACGTTTACGGACAAGACAGTGCGCAGTACAATCTGTTTACCGAGGACAAATCGCTGTCGCAACTCACCGACCCGCAGCTGCTGCGCTACATGGAAGACTTTGCCGACAGCACTGAGGAGCATCTTGCTGAGTTAAACGATGAAGGTGTTACCGCAGTAACCGTTACCGAGTTGCGTGCCCTGCGCACCCAGTTTAACGATGCGCTGAAAGCGCAGCGCAAAGCCGAAAAAGACCGCAACACGGGCAACAGCAACCGCATAAAAGCCGGCAACGCACTTTACAAACTGCTGGTAAAATACTGCAACACGGGCAAAGACATTTGGTTTGGTGTTGATGAAAGTAAATACAACGATTATGTAATTAACGAATCGTCTTCGGGCAACTCAAACCTGTTTACCGGAACGGTAACGGGCAACACGGTTGTAAATGTGCTTAACAGTTCTAATACAAATTATGTAATCGGTAAAACATTGCGCTTGAAAAATACCACCACAGGACCTGTAATAGGTGGCTTGTATTTTTACGGTGCAATGAGCGCAATTGATGGCTGGAGCGGTTTAGGTGTAAACCTTAACCCCGGTCAGGAAACTACCTTTGTACTGGACGCTATGAATTTCCGCCCCTTCTTTAATATTCAAAACCAAGGGCCGACTGACCAGACGTATGAGGTAGAGATTTTGTAATACAACTTACGCTACCTTTAATTAATACAAACCCTCTTTTGTGTTCTAAGCAAAAGAGGGTTTGTTATTAAAGGCATATATTTGTAAAAAAATAATACAGTGGTAAATATACATCCACATGCTGAACA
>CAMAVO010000051.1 GCA_945861685.1 Chitinophaga pinensis
TCGGATTGCGGATTCTTCTCCGTAGCCGTTACGGAGGCGAGTCGGATTATCTGGGATTGGCCGTAACCGTTACGGCATCGAATCGGATTACAGATTCTACTCCGTAGCCGTTACGGAGGCGAGTCGGATTATCCGGGATTGGCCGTAACCGTTACGGAAGCGAATCGGATTACGGATTCTTCTCCGTAGCCGTTACGGAGGCGAGTCGGATTATCCGTGATTGGCCATAACCGTTATAGCATCGAGTCGGATTGCGGATTCTATTTGATAACCGTTATGGAGGGGGTAGCGATTTTGGAAAAGCCGTTATAACCGTTATGGAGGGGGGTAGGCAAATCTGAAAAGCCGTTATAACGGTTACAATGGGGAAATCTTTACCCAAAATCAGGTTGGGGTAGATACAGAGAGAGCTGCATCTGCAATAAATGAATATTTTTGCACCCCATTCAAAAAATCAATACAATCTACAATGAAATCCTTCCTTAAAATAATGTCTGCATTGGTGTTAATGCTGCCGCTGATGGTGTCTGCTCAGTCACCTCAATTAATGAACTATCAGGGCGTAGCCCGTGATAATGGCGGTAATATCCTTGCCAATCAAAACATAGGATTAGAAATAGCTATTCGCCAAACAGCACCCAACGGAACAATTGTTTTCAGTGAAACACATGCTGCCACTACTAATACGTTTGGCTTATTCACCGTTATAATAGGCGGAGGAACACCGCAGGTAGCAACGCTGTCGGCCATAGATTGGGCAAGCGGACCTTATTTTACCGAAGTGAGTTTAGATGCTACGGGCGGAACCAATTATGTAAGTCTGGGTACATCGCAATTGGTATCGGTTCCCTATGCCTTGTATGCTGAGACCAGCGGAACAGCAGGACAAACCGGCCCTACAGGTGCTGATGGAGTTAATGGAGAAAATGGCGCAACAGGACCAACCGGTGCTGACGGTGTAGCGGGTGCAACAGGAGCAGATGGAGTTAATGGTGCAACAGGACCTACGGGTGCTGACGGCTTAACGGGTCCAACAGGACCTACCGGTCTAACACTGAATGCAGGACCAGTATTTATTGCACCTGTTGAGCTTACAACAATTGATAATGTGGGTTGGACAACAGTAGATGTATCGGCCTATGTTCCCGTGGGCACAACCGCTGTAATTCTGGATGCGCGTGCACAGGAAAACGAAAATGACGTAACAGCAGTAGTGCGCAGAAACGGAGATACACACAGTGGTTACTATCTCATCCGTGTGCGCTCTGAAGGCAATTTTGATGACGTGGGCTTAGTTAACCAGGTAACCTGTCCGGTAGATGAGAACCGCATTTTTGAATATCAGTCAGGCAACTTTGATAATTTCTCGATAAGGATTATCGGGTATTATTAGGCCCTTCGACAGGCTCAGGGTGACAGAACTGTGCTATAAAAATTGCTTCAACTCCTCCAGCGAAGCAATCTCATAAGTTATCTTTTCACCGTGCGCAATCTTACCGGGGTTAAAGTAAACTGAGTCAATGCCGGTTTGCCTTGCCCCTACACAATCAATCTCCAGGTGGTCGCCTATCATAATACTTTCTTTGCGTTTGGCGCCTGCCAACTTTAAGGCAAAGCGAAAAATTTCGGGTGTTGGTTTTTTATGTCCTGCTCTTTCGGATGTAATAATGTGTTCAAAAAAATGTGCAATGCCCGAGCTGTGCATTTTTATATGCTGCACTTCTTCAAAGCCGTTGGTAATAATGTGCAGCGTGTATTTTTCGTTCAGGTATTCCAGCGTTTCCATGGTGTTGGGCAACAGGCTTGTTTTGCGCGGACTGTGGTCAACATAGTCATTTCCTATGCTAATGGCCAGTTGCTTATTATCTATTCCAAAACGGGTAAGCGTATCGTAAAAACGGATGTAGCGCAGCGTTTCTTTATCCAGATTACCGAGGCGGTAGTTTTCCCAGTAATGGGCATTTATCTCGTGATAGATTTTATAAAAACTTTCAAAAGAAGGAATACCAACAGCTGCTAATTTCTGATGCGCAAAAATCTCCTGAAGGGTTTCGTGCGAGTTGCGGTCAAAATCCCAGAGGGTTCTGTCAAGGTCGAAGAAAATATGGCGGTAGGTTTTAGGCAATTGAAAAGAAGTGTAAAAATCTGAAATTTTGATTTAAGAACAAGGATTAACGAATGCAGATTTAAGAAGTAAAAACAACACTTCAAAAATCAAAAATCGTTAATCGACATTCGTTATTTAAAAATAAGAATACTGATAGTTCAAAAATAAATCAGAAAATAACTACTGCCGAAGAAAGTATCAGCGACCACAGCACCACCGAAGCGCAAAGATAACCCACCACTCTGCGAGGGCTGCGGAAATAACGGGCAGCTATTAATGTGCCTACCGGAATTGATAAAAGAGTTGGAGTAAGTAATGCAATACCTACCAGACCAAAACGTCTTACCGTAATAACAATCAATTTATTCTGCCAGGTGAAAACTTTTTTACGCTCGGGCAACAATTCATCTTCTTCGCTTCTGCGGTTTATACCAAACAAAAAGAACATCTGGTTTTTATAAGTAATAATCCACTGTGCAATGTATTTGCTGCCGTAAAAGAAAAACAACACGCCTAAAATCCCTCCTGTTGTAGTGGTAAGAACTGTTTGAATGTAGTTGAGGTCGTAACCCAATGCTGCAAAAGGCGAAGCTGCGAACTTAAGCGAGCTTACAAATGCGAGCGATAATAACTTGAGTAACTGTTCCAACTGGTTGCTATTTTTTTGAAAAGGATGTCAATTTTAACGCACAATTACCCCATTCGTTCTGATTTTCGATGAACGGCTGCAAATGCAGTGCAGAAGGCTTGAATAGGCTCAGATCTTATCCCCGAAGGCAAGGTCGCCTGCATCACCCAGACCGGGAACAATGTAGGATTGAGCGGTGAGTTCCTCGTCCACAGCGCCAATCCATATTGTTATATTGGAAGGCATGTGCATCTTCACATAATTTACGGCTTCGGCACTGGCAATAAGGGCAACAATGTGTGTATGCTTGGGGATTCCGCGTTTTATCATTGCTTTGTAGGAAAGTACTAATGAGGTTCCGGTTGCCAGCATAGGGTCGGATAGAATAAGCACTTTATCTTGTAAGAGAGGACAGGCAAGGTATTCCACATGCACATCAAATGTTCCGTCTTTATGGTGTCTGCGGTAAGCAGAAATAAAACTGTTCTCGGCACCGTCAAAATAGTTCAGCATACCGTTGTGCATGGGCAAACCGGCACGAAGAATAGTTCCCAAAACAGGTTGTTCAACCAGATTAGGAACAGAAGCCACGCCCAAAGGTGTGGTTATGTCTTTGTTTTTCCACTCCAGGGTCTTGCTTATTTCATAGGCAAAAATTTCACCTAAGCGTTCTAAGTTTCTGCGAAAACGCAGACGGTCGGCATGAATTTCAACATTGCGTAATTCGCCAATGAACTGGTCAACTAATGAGTTGCGGTTACCTAATATATTTACCATAAATTTTTGTTTTTCTGAGATGGTGAAAATAGATATTTATCGCTTTCGGTTGCAATGACAAGAATCATATTTACCGTTTCAACATATTAACCGGAAAGGGCAGCCTGTTGATTTTTACCTGCGGATAAACACATTCTTTGGAACCAAAACTTTTATAAAAACGTGCAAGATTCACATCGTTTGAACCTTCAAAATCAAGTGTAATATTCTTCCCTGAATTTTGTTTGATAAATGAATCAATCAGAAAAGGCATAGCGTTCATATTTTTCCCTTCTTCATTTAAACCCGAAAACAGAAAAATAACCTTGTTATTACTTTCTATAAAAAAAGCTCCTGCACATAATTCACCCTTTTCGTTTAGTACCTGTATTATTTGTGCCTTCCCCCTGTGAATTGCCTGATGCATCAATGTTGTCAGCGTTTTGTAATCACGCTCTTTCAGGTTTGATACACTTGCTCCGCGGTTTTCCCTAAAGAGTTTTATAAGAGGTTCGGGCTGATTAATGAACACTGTTTGCAGTTTGTTATGCTGCGCTTTTTTAAGATTGCGTTTCAGGTTGTCGGAATAGTTCTTTGCAATGGTTTCATAAGATTCAATTAAATCTAACTCGTGAGTAAGATTCTTTTTAATTGAAGAAATGGAAAGATTAGAAAGATTGAACGTGTTGAGATTTATCTCAATAAACTGAAACTGCGCTGGAATAGCGTCCAAAAAATTTTGCACCAAATCCGCATCTGATTTTTCAGAAGAAAAAACTCCTAATTGCTGCGTAAAGAAAGGCTGATACAAATACCTGACGCTATACTTTTTTCGCCATGTAAGCGGCATCACACTTTTATAATCATCCTTTACCAAGGCATCCCATCCGGGCGAAACAATATCCAGATACCATGAATAAGCATAGACGATTCCGTTAAAAGAACGGGCTATGCATTCGTCCCATTTTCTGCGGTCAATATTTTGATTGGAAAGATATTGAATCATCAGGCAGTAGCGGCTTTGATGGTTTCTTCATACACTTTTCTCCAGCCTTGCCACTGGTCCTTTTCGCTCAGCGTTTCGTTGTGCCATAGACTGATAAAAGTTCCGTCAACGGCTTTTACTTCCTGAACCATTTGTTTTACGTGCTCAATAGCTTCGTCAGGAGTAAATTTCATATAGTATTTCAGCGTTGCATCCATCACCGTAAAAGGATGAATTATCAGTTTGGTTGCAGTTTCCAAATCAAGGTCATAATAATTGAACGGTGTGCAAATGCCGGCACGGAAACCTGTTTCCTGCGCATAGCCCATGCTGTATTCATCCGTAATATCCAGGTCAATCAGATTGCGATAGGTCTTCGGAAAATGTAAAATCAAAAAGTGTTGACGGCTCTTTGTTATTTCGCGGTGCACAATATCTGATAAGCGGTCAATTTCCGTTTCTACTTTATCTGCAATTTTATTGGAATTAAAGGAAGGATGAATTCCCACATCAGCGCGGTCTGCGATAGATTTTATAAGCGACTGAAACTTGCGGTTGTGATACGGTACATTTTTATCGTTCACATCATAATCTGCAAGAAGAAAAAAATACAAGGGACGAAACTTGTATTTCTCCTGAAGCGAAAACTGGTAATCATACGTATCGTAAGGGTCCTGCAACGCACCTGCCAGCACTTTTATCCGCTCTTTCAGTTGGGGCATATTGAATGAAAGAATATCTTTTCCAAAAGCGCCAACTGTCCGCAAAAGCCCTTTGCGCTTGAAGGCATAGGCATTATCAATATCAATCGTAGAAAGATATTGGTAACTGTTTTCTTTAAATTTCAGCGAAGGGAATCTTTCTTTCAGCAGTTCCTTGATTTTTTTCACCCAGATATTTATAACAGGCTTTTTTAGAAAATCTTGCTGATAAGCAATGCTTTCTTTGGCTTCAAAACGGTCGTAGTTATCACGAATATGTGGCAAACATTCTTCATAACGACTCAGTAAAAAGAACGAAGCAGCAAAAGGATCAAATGGCAACACTGATTTTTTACCCGTAGAGAAAAATGCTTTGGTATTTTCCCAATCAATTACGCTGATGTTCTGCTCATTGATTCCTGTTTCAAACAAAAGGTTTTTAGCCTGAAAAAAAAGTTCATTGCCAACAGGATTATACGCATAACTTATTTTCGGAAGCTCACTGGCAGCAAAGGCTTCCTCATCAGTTGTAAGTGTGTAAGGAACACCCAGCATTTCATTAAAAACCTGCTTGAAAATATATTCAAGCCGGTTGGTAATGCGATGGGTATATATCAGCATACTTAAAGCGATTCGAGCATATTGTTGCAGATAAATTCAGCCGCTTTTCCGTCACCAAAAATAGCAGGAAAATTCAAATCCTTTTTTGAAGAAAAATAATCGTAAGCTGATTTTATTTTTTGCTTGTCTGCATCAACAATAATAGCAGCTCCATTTTCAGCAATTTCTTTCCACTCGGTTTCGGGGCGCAAAACGATAGAAGGCTTTTTAAAGAAATAGGCTTCTTTTTGCACGCCTCCCGAATCGGTAATAATCAGTTTTGCGTTTTTCTCTAAAACAATCATATCAAAAAACGATGCAGGCGGAATGAGTTTTATTTTCTTGTTCTTCTTCAGCAAATCGTAAATAGCTGAATACGCTTCACCACTGAGCATTTTCAATGTTCGTGGATGAAGCGGCAAAATCATTTCTATGTTTTGCTCAACAGAAATTTCATTCAGCGCTTCAAGAATGGCATTAAGTCTTTGGGGGTTATCGGTATTGCTGTCACGGTGAATAGTAACCAAAACAAAATTATCGGGAACCAGATTATTTTGCGCTAATGCTTTTGACTTTTCCTCCGCCATCTCAGCGAAAAATAAGGTATTGTCATACATCACATCACCGCAATGAAAGATGCCC
This sequence comes from Chitinophaga pinensis, assembly GCA_945861685.1. GTDB lineage: Bacteria > Bacteroidota > Bacteroidia > SXHM01 > SXHM01 > SXHM01. Next base: position 6,420 of record CAMAVO010000051.1, read on the forward strand.
GGATAATCTTTGCTGAACTTTTTTCTGCCACTCTTTTCGGTGTCTTCAAAGCCTTCACGCAACAGATTTGTGTAACCCGTTTTCGTTGGTGAAAACAATAACGTAGAAACATTATCAGCCAAAATGCGATTGATTTCTTCGGGCATTGATTTATTGTAAGAACGCAGTCCTGCTTCAATATGCACAACCGGAACATGAATTTTTGAAGCTGCAATTGCTCCTGCCAAGGTAGAATTGGTGTCACCATAAATCACCAATGCATCTGGTTTATGCTCGATAAGCAGCTTTTCAATACCCTCAATCATTCGTGCAGTCTGGTTTCCGTGCGTTCCCGAACCGATATTCAGGTTAAAATCCGGCTTCGGTATTTCCATCTCATCAAAAAATACCTGCGACATATTCTCGTCATAATGTTGCCCTGTATGGACAATACTTTCGTAAATTTTGTCTTTAAAAACAGTCCTCACTGCCCTGCTGATTGAGGCAGCTTTAATAATCTGAGGGCGTGCGCCCACTATGGTGAAAATCTTTAACATAAATTATAAGAGTCCTTCGTCAGCAAAACTGTAGTAAGTATCGTTAGCAATAATGATATGATCGTGAACGTTGATATCCAGGGCTCTTCCGGCTTCTTTTATTTTTCTAGTCAGCGCAATGTCCTCCTGACTTGGAGTGCGGTTTCCTGAAGGATGGTTGTGGCAGAGAATAACAGAAGAAGCAAGACATTCGACCGCAGGTTTGAAAATCATTTTTGCATCTACTACTGTTCCTGCCACTCCACCTTTACTGACTGATTGTTTCTTAATCACCTTATTTGCACGGTTCAGAAATATCAGCCAGAATTCCTCATGAGGCAGGTCAGCAAGTATCGGGTGAAGAAGATTAAAAGCCTGTCTGCTGGTAGTTATGCTTTCGCGCTCAGGTGTTGTTTGTTCGTTGCGCCTTCTGCCGAGTTCAAGTGCTGCTATAATGCTGATGGCTTTTGCTTCACCTATTCCTTTGAAATTCTTCACCAAATCATTTACTTCCAGTTTTCCAAGTTGAACAAGATTATTTTCCACAGAATTGAGAATTCTTTTTGAAAGCTCTACCGCACTTTCTTCCGTATTTCCCGAACCAATCAAAATAGCAATCAATTCAGCTTCGCTCAATGCAGCTCTGCCATGAGCAAGTAATTTTTCACGCGGGCGGTCGGCCTCTGCCCACGATTTTATGCTTAGTTTGGTTTCGTATTCCTGCATGGCGCCACTAAAGTATTAAAATTAAAAAGCCCCTCGCTTTTGGCAAGAGGCTTTTTATGTTTAATAGCTGAAATAACTTATTTCAGAGCAGCAACCTTTTTAGTCAGTTTTGACTTAAGGTTAGATGCTTTATTTTTATGAATTACGTTCTTTTTAGCCAGTTTATCCAGCATAGATTTTACTTTAGGAAGTAAAGCAACTGCTTCTTTTTTGTCAGTTGTTGTTCTCAGTTTTTTAATAACTGTGCGTGTTGATTTCACCTGATATTTGTTGGTCTGGTGTTTCGCTTCGTTAGATCTGATACGCTTTACCGATGATTTATGATTTGCCATTGTGTGTTAAAAAAATTAATCGTTATTAGTTATTTGTTAATCGTGTTTTGGCGTGATATTTCTATTTGCCATTAACTATTAACCCCTTTCTTTTTTCTAAGGGGCTGCAAATATAGAAACATTTTGAAGAAAGCAAATAGTATCTGCTCACTTTTCATAAAAGTGCATTTCTTTAATGTATTGCCATACAGGAGGTGCCAAAAGATAACGTACATCCTTTTTATCCTTGATTGCCTGCCTGATAAAGCTGGACGAGATTTCCATTAATGGAGCATCCGTAATCTTTACAGAAGGATGACTGGCAAATGTCCCGCTGTCAAACCCAGGTCTTTTGTAGGCATAAATGGAGTAATTTGCCAATAATTGTTCATAATTCTTCCATTTATTGAGATTTTGAAGGTTATCCGTACCCATAATCAGCACAAATTTCTGGGTTGGATATTTTTCACGCAAGTAAGCCAACGTATCAATGGTATAGTTCGGCTGCGGAAGCTTAAATTCAATATTGCTGGCTTTTATCCGGGTGTTATCGCCAATAGCTTCACGCACGAGGCGTAGTCGATGAGTATCACTCAACAGACTTTCTTTTTTTTTCAATGGATTGTGTGGAGAAACTACCATCCAGACCTCATCCAGATCAGTAAATTCAAGCATATGACCTGCAATAGCGGTATGCCCGATATGAACGGGGTTAAACGAACCGAAGAATAATCCGATTTTTTTCTGCTTAGTCAATGTTTATTCCAAGAAAATCTGAAACAAAAACTTCTGCGTCTTGCTTAGCCTTTTCAAGCTTATCGTTCAACAGAACTTTATCAAATTGCGGTGCATATTCCAACTCAGAAACAGCTTTTTCCAAGCGCGTTATAAGACTTTCTTCATCTTCGCTGGAACGCGAATTCAGCCTTTCCTCAAGATGTTTTATTGACGGTGGCTTTACAAAAATGGCTAACGCCTCATTACCGTAAATCTTTTTCAGGTTCATTCCGCCTTCCACATCAATATCAAAAATCACATTTTTCCCTGCTTTCAATAAACCATCTACTTCTGATTTCAATGTGCCGTAGTATTGGTCATTATAAACTTCTTCCCATTCCAGAAATTCCAGTTTCTGTATCTTCTTATTAAATTCTTCTACGGTGATGAAAAAATAATCTTTGCCATCTACTTCATAACTGCGCATTGGCCTGCTGGTAGCAGAAACTGAGAATGCAAGGTTCAGCGCAGGAATCTCAAGAAGATGACGAACCAATGTTGTTTTCCCCGCACCTGAAGGAGCTGAAAAGATGATGAGTTTGCCGTGATTTGACACTGTGTTTTATTTTTGGGTGGACAAAGATAATTTATATTTCACATCGGCTATCTTTGCGCCATGTTAGAAAACGCAAACAACCGTACCGAACTCAGCACCCTTGGCGAGTTCGGATTAATAAAACACTTGACACAAACCATTGAACTGAAAAATTCATCCTCTGTAAAAGGTGTTGGTGATGATGCTGCTGTGCTTGATTTTAAGGACAAACAAATAGTAACCACCACCGACATGCTGGTGGAAGGGGTTCATTTTGATTTGTCATACACTCCGCTGAAACACCTTGGCTATAAGTCAGTGGTGGTAAATGTTTCAGACATATACGCAATGAATGCTATTCCAAAACAAATTTTGATTGCCATTGCAGTTTCAAATCGTTTTTCGCTGGAAGCACTGGAAGAGTTTTACGCAGGCGTTTACCTTGCCTGCGAGAAATACAAGGTTGATATGGTCGGTGGCGATACTACTACTTCTCCATCCGGTTTTGTGATTTCTGTTACAGCTATCGGTGAAATTGAAAAAGATAAAGCAGTCTTTCGTTCAGGTGCGAAAGTGAATGACTTGATTTGTGTTACCGGTGATTTGGGAGCAGCTTACCTTGGATTACAGGTATTGGAGCGCGAGAAACGTATTTTCCTTGAGAACCCCAAAATACAACCCGATATTGCAGGTCACGATTATATTCTGGAACGCCAACTGAAACCCGAAGCGCGGAAAGACATTATTGAACTGCTTAGAAAATTGAATGTCCAACCAACTTCTATGATCGATATTTCAGACGGACTTTCGTCTGAGTTGCTGCATATCTGCAATGAATCAAAGGTTGGTTGCGCTGTTTATGAAGAAAAAATTCCGATTGACTTATTAGTTCACAATACTGCACTTGACTTTAATCTTGACCCTACCATGTGTGCCTTAAGTGGCGGAGAAGATTACGAATTGCTCTTCACCATTGACCTGAAAGACCATGACAAGGTGAAAGATAATACTGCCATTACCATAATAGGACACATCACCGAAAAGGAAGCAGGAAGCAACTTAGTTACCAAAGCAGAACAGTTTATTCCTTTGCAGGCTCAGGGATGGGATGCTCTACTGAACAGAGAATAACTATTCAGTAAACAGTTTGAAGATATCGTTGCCTAATGCAAAAACCATTAGCGACAACAACAACACCATTCCAACTATTTGCGCATACTCCATGAATTTATCACCGGGTTTTTTACCGGTGATCATCTCATATAGCAGGAACATCACGTGTCCTCCATCCAATGCTGGAATCGGAAGAATATTCATAATTGCAAGGACAATTGAAAGAAAAGCTGTGATACCCCAGAAACGCTGCCAGTCCCATGTTTTACCATAGGCTTTGCCGATGGAAATAAAGCTGCCGATTGATTCATGTGCATCTTTAACCGTGAACAGAATTTTCATCTGTTTTATGTAGCTCTGAAAAGTTTCGTAGCCTTTGCGGATGCCTGCAGGAAAAGACTCTAATAAGCCAAATTTTTGAGTGTTTACTTCAAAAACATCTGCTGCATCAATATTTCCAAAACCAAGTTTTCCGGCTTCGCTAACATCTGCTTTCAATGCAATACTGTCGCCTTTACGGTCAACTACAATATCAACCTGCTTGCCTTTATTTTTCTGTAAAATTTTAACAACATCCTGAAAATACGTTGCGTCTTCACCATTAATAGAAACGAACTTATCATCTGAAAGCAAACCTGCTTTTAATGCAGCCTGTCCAGGCAAAATAGTATCAACAATACAAGGAATCCTTGGAGAAATAAATGAATCCTTGCTCTTAATCAGTTTGCTTTGTATTTCTTCCGAAACGGGAACATCCAATTTTTCGCCATTCCTTTCTACCTGCACTGATTTAGATGAATTCAAAATAATCTCAACAGGAATTTTATTGAAATTCTCAACGTAAACATTTCCCACACTCAGGATTTTATCTCCGTCTTTCAAACCCATTTGCAATGCAAGAGAATCGCAGGCAATTCCGTATTTCGCATTTTTTGTAGGCAGGTATTCTTCCCCCCATACAAACAACATTCCGGCATAAATCAGAATTCCAAGAATTACGTTTACGGTAACGCCACCTATCATAACAATCAAACGTTGCCAAGCCGGTTTAGAACGAAATTCCCAAGGCTCAGCGGGCAATTTCATTTGTTCTTTATCCATGGACTCGTCAATCATCCCTGAAATTTTCACATAGCCGCCCAGCGGAACCCAACCGATACCGTATTCAGTATCGCCTTTTTTCACTTTTAAAAGTGAGAACCAGGGATCAAAAAACAGGTAGAATTTTTCCACGCGCATTTTGAAAAGCTTGGCAGGGAGAAAGTGTCCGCCTTCGTGAAGAATTACAAGTATTGAAAGGCTGAGTATAAGCTGCGCAGCCTGTATGAGAATGTCCATTTTTTCAGTTTATCAGTTCAGAGGCGTAAATTCTTGCTTCACGATCGGTGTGGACAAAATCTTCATAGCCGGGCTTTTGTATGAATTGCAGTTTTGCAATACTTTTTTCAATGATCTCAGGCATTTGCATAAATCCGATTTTATCTTTCAGAAACGCATCTACCACCACTTCGTTTGCTGCATTCAGCGCACAAGGAGCGTTTCCGCACTTTTCCAACGCTTCGTAAGCGAGCGCAAGATTACGAAAAGTTTTGGTATCGGCTTTTTCAAAAGTAAGTGAAGGATAATCCATAAAATTAAATCTCGGAAAATCAGATTTCAATCGTTGCGGATAACCCAATGCATACTGTATGGGAAGCTTCATATCAGGCAAGCCCATTTGTGCTTTCATACTGCCATCCTGAAACTGAACAATACTGTGAATAATGGATTGCGGGTGCACAATCACTTCAATTTTGTCGGCTTTAACTCCAAACAACCAACGCGCTTCAATCACCTCAAGGCCTTTGTTCATCAGCGATGCTGAATCAATAGTAATTTTTGCACCCATTGTCCAGTTGGGATGTTTGAGCGCCTGTGCTCTGGTCACAGTTTGTAAACTTTCAGCACTCCAGCCTCTGAATGGACCGCCCGAAGCAGTAAGAATTATTTTTTCAATCGGATTATGCCACTCCCCTGCCAGACATTGGAAAATTGCCGAATGCTCGGAGTCTACAGGATAAATATTAACTGAGTTTTCTTTGGCTAATGCAGTTACTAATTCACCTGCAACAACTAATGTTTCTTTATTGGCAAGCGCAATCTGTTTTCCTGCTTTTATAGCGGCAAGTGTTGGTTTCAATCCTGCATAACCGACAAGTGCAGTCAGCACCATATCAATGGACTCCATCTCTACTACCTGTGAAAGAGAATCGGCTCCGGCAAACACTTTTATATCATCTGAAAAAAGTGCATCCTTTACTTGTTTGTATTTGCTTTCATCAGTGATGACAACTGCGTTGGGCTTGAATTTTTTAGCCTGCGCTATCAACAATTCTGCATTACCGTTAGCAGTCAAAACCTCCACTTCAAAATGCTCAGAGTTAGCTTCAATAACATCCAATGCCTGCGTTCCTATTGAGCCTGTAGAGCCTAATATAGCAATGTGGCGTTTTTTATTTTCAGTCATTCTTTACAAAACGTATTTCTTCAACTCATCTGCAATCTTTCTGTCATTTGTCAGGCGCGGAACTTTATTCTGTCCGCCTAATTTCCCCAGCGATTTCATGTATTGCACAAACGCATCGGGCTGCAAATATCGGATAACAAGTGGTTTCAGTATGTTTCCTTTTATTAAATCTTTATAATAAACGTTTTTCTTCTGCAAGGTTTCATCCATCAGTTGCGCGAATTGTTCTTTGTTTTCGGGCTCATTTGAGCAAGCGATAAACCACTCGTGGTAAGGCAACCCGCTTTCAGGCGGAGTAACCTGAGGAGCCACAGTAAATTCCAAAACTTCTGCTTTATATTTTTCAGAAGCGGCTTTTAAGGCAGCCTCCACTTCCTCCGCAATCACGTGCTCACCAAATGCAGAAGTAAAATGCTTGATGCGCCCCGAAACAATGACACGATAAGGATTTTTTGAAACAAACTTTACTGTATCGCCAATGCTGTAAGCCCATAAGCCGGCATTGCTGCTGACTACTAACGCATAGTTTACACCCAACTCAACATAGCCTATGGAAAGTCGTGTCGGGTTTTCATTGAAATATTCTGAAGCAGGTATAAACTCATAGAAAATTCCTTCGTTGAGCAATAATAAAAGACCTTTCTCTTTTTGTGAATCCTGGTAGGCGAAAAAGCCTTCTGAAGCAGGAAACAACTCAATACTGTCAATCTTTTTTCCGATGCTCTGTTCCAACTTTGCACGATACGGCTCAAAGTTCACACCACCATAAATGAACAAGCAAAAATCAGGAAAAATATCTTTAACGGGTTTCCCTGATTTAGCAATCAGCTTATCAAAATACATCTGCACCCAGGGCGGAATTCCGCTGATGAGTGTCATGTTTTCTTTTACTGTCTCTTCCACAATTACATCTACTTTTTTCTCCCAGTCTTCAATACAATTAGTATTGTAAGTGGGCATCTGGTTGGTCCGTAAATAGCCGGGAACATGGTGGTTCACAATTCCCGAAAGTCTTCCGGTCGGAATTTTTTTACTCATATCCAGCACAGGGCTTCCTGAGAGAAAAATCATTTTCCCATCTACAAATTTGCTGTTGCCCGTTTCGTGGATGTAAGACAAAATAGCGTTACGAGCAGAATTGATGTGATTTGAAATTGACTCCTTTGTAATCGGGATATATTTTGTTCCTGAAGTTGTTCCAGATGTCTTGGAAAAATAGATGGGCAAACCTTTCCAGAGAACATCCTGTTCACCAGCAATTATACGATCAATATATTTTCTGAAATCTTCGTAATCACGAACAGGGACCTGCTTCTTGTAATCATCATAGGTTTTGATTTTGGAAAAACCATGCTCTTTTCCGAAAACAGTATTCGCAGCACCTGCAATCAATTCATTAAATACTTTTTGCTGAGTTTCAGCGGGCTTTGCACTCCATTTCTTAATTCCTGAAACCACCAGACTTGCGAAAGGCTTACTGAGTGCGGCTTTTAATCCCATCTTAAAAAAACGATATTCACAAGAATTTTAAAAATACCTTTGGTGGCTGAAAAACACGCGAAGTTAAAAAAATGTATAGAAAGGAATTCAATATTAAAAAATACCGTCCGCTTATAGAGCAGATTTTTGATGCGCTGGAATTGGTGTTTACGCACGGAAAAATGGCCGACCAAGCATTGGAAACTGTGATGAAGAAAAATAAAAAATGGACAGTTTACGACCGCAGTTTTGTTGCCGAAACATTTTACGAACTCATTCGCAACTGGCGTTTTCTGTGGACAATTACAGGAAGAGAGCCTGATATAAAGCGACATTTTCTGTGGGAAATTTTGGGAACGCAATTAGTTTTAAAAGAAGAAAAACTTCCTGGCGTTTATCTTTTCAAAAACGTTATTCCTCACAAAATTGAAGAGAAAGCGGAGAAGTATAAGAAGGTGCGTGCACTGCGCGAGTCTGTTCCTGACTGGTTAGATAAACTGGGCGAGAAAGAAGTTGGCAAAGGCTGGACTTCTATTTTGGCAGCGTTGAATAAACCGCCAAAACTTATTTTGCGAACCAATACCCTGAAAACAAATAAAGAAATTCTGCAGCAAAAATTAAAAGAAGAAGGTGTAGAAACCGATGCGCTGGAATTTGTAAGTGATGCGCTGGAATTGCCTTTCAACCGAAATGTGTTTAGAACAATACCTTTTCATGATGGCTGGTTTGAAGTGCAGGATGCAGCTTCGCAGGTGGTAGCGCATTATATGGATGTGCAACCCGGAATGCGCGTGGTAGATGCATGTGCAGGTGCAGGAGGAAAATCATTGCACATAGCTGCATTGATGAAAAATAAAGGGAAGCTGCTGGCAATGGATAACAAAGAATGGAAGCTGAAAGAACTTAACAGGCGCGCTGCTCGTGCCGGAGCAGGTGTTATTGAAACACGATTGATTGATTCTTCCAAAGTTTTCAAACGCCTGGAAGGCAGTGCCGACAGACTTTTATTGGATGTTCCTTGCTCAGGAACAGGCGTATTGCGGAGAAATCCTGACATCAAATGGAAACTGCAACAAGAGGAATTAGACCGACTGAAAATAATACAAGCAGAAATCATTGATGAATATTGCATCATGACTAAAGTTGGTGGAAAAATGATTTATGTAACGTGCAGCATTCTTCCTTCTGAAGGTGAAGAGCAAGTAGCAACATTTATTAAAAAGCATAGCGAATTCAAGTTGCTTGACCAACTCAGGCTGAACCCTGACAAAGAGGGTTATGATGGGTTTTACTTGGCGATGATGGAACGTATCAGTTAAACAATAATGAGCAGGTTCAAAAACAAAATAGCCGTCATCACAGGTGGTGCTTCAGGAATTGGGAAAGCAGCCGTAGAATTATTTGCAGTTGAAGGTGCTTCTGTTTGCATCTGGGATGTAAATGAAGTTCTGGGAAAAGAACTCGAAATTCTGTTGAGTGAAAAAGGGTTACACGCAAAATTTTATAAAGTTAACACAGCCAAATTTCAGGAAGTTGAAAAAGCAACTGCTGAAGTAACTGCTGAAACCAGCAGGATTGATATTCTCATCAATAATGCGGGAATTACACGCGATGCTTCTTTGCAAAAAATGACTGCTCAGCAGTGGCAGCAGGTAATGGATGTAAACCTTACGGGTGTGTTTAATTGCACCAAAGCCATTTCGCCTTTTATGATTCAGAATAATTACGGCCGTATCATTAATACCTCATCCATTGTTGGCTTGTATGGCAATTACGGACAAACAAATTATGCCGCCACCAAAGCCGGAATTATTGGTTTAACAAAAACCTGGGCGCGTGAATTGGGGAAATACAACATTACTGTAAATGCAGTTGCTCCTGGTTTTATAGCCACAGATATGATTGCAACCATTCCTGAAAAAGTGATTGCAGCAATGAAAGAAAAAGTACCGCTGAAAAAATTAGGAACTGCGGAGGATGTGGCAAATGTTTATGCTTTTCTTGCCAGCGATGAGGCACAGTTTGTTTCGGGTGCAACCATCAGTGTTGATGGAGGATTGACAATCTGAGAAATAAAAAAGTCCCACATTTCTGCGGGACTTTCTATCAATTAAAGAAATTAATTACTTCGTTTCTTCTACCTTCTTATCTGTTGTAGCAGCAGTTTTGTGTGAGCAGCAGGCTTTTGGTGTTGCTCCTGTTGTTGTAGTTACTGTGTTTACTGCATTGGTATTGTTACCATTTGTAGTTGCAGCTGTTTTTGAAGCGCAGCAACCTGCTTTTTCTTTACTGCAATCATGTTTTGATTTCTTCTCTTTTTTCTTGTCGTCATCACCACCTTTGATGCAAACAACTTTGTGTGAGGTAACAGTTTGAATGGTTGAAGCCATTGCTGTTCCCATAAATGCTGCAAGTGTTACTGCTAAAAGTACTTTTTTCA
>CAMAVO010000052.1 GCA_945861685.1 Chitinophaga pinensis
GGAAAAGAAAAGTCTGGAGAAACAGGGACATTTCGTTTTACCTTAAAATAAGTTGCAATACTTTCTTTAAAATCAGATAACCCTTCTGGAGGACCATAAGAATAATAATGATCCTTGGCAAAAGAACTAATCGCTTCTGAAATTTCGGGGGCACATGGAAAATCTGGATCTGCAGCCGTTAATGGTATTACCCCTTCAGATAAAGTTGCCCATCTTAAGTTAAAAGCGCGCTTTTTTAAAATTTCTAAATTAACTGAATCGTTCTTAAACATATGATGCAAATATTTTTTTTAAAAAAACAATGTAAAGTTATTAAAATAACCTTGTTTAAGCAAGTGATTCGACCAAAATAACAGGGCAAACACATTTAAAACCAATATTTTCAATAAATATTCCTCATTCCATCCTGCAACCTTCCTTTTTGATTTAATTCCGAGTTTACAAGTTGCTTCATACTTTTTTCTTTCTGTTACCATACTTCTAAGTTTTAATCTTAGCACATAGCTTAACTTATACTCCAATTAATTGAGAAGGTTCAGTATGCAATTGGAGAAATTTCGGCTGAAATTTACGCTAAATTTTCGAAGCAATACACTATAGAAATTGATGCTTTAAATGAAATTTTAGGCAACAATGGAAAAACGAGTTCAAACCTTGAATTTTGCATTAATAAAGCGTTAGATTTCTGTAAAAATATCAGTAAAAACTAGTGGTCTATGAGTTTCTACGAAAATCAAAAGTTTCTAAGATTGCTGTTTCCAAGAGGATTGTGGTATTGCAAGAAAAATGACCGAGTTCAAACCGGTTGGAAATTCCGTCCAAAGAGACCCCAGCATTTCGTTTTAAATTGACCCCACTATTCCGGAGCAAACTGACCCCAGTATTTCGGAGCAAATTGACCCCAGCATTTTTAGTTTGATTATACTGTTTTAGCATATTGATTTTTTAATTACTGAAGTCGTAATTTTTCTCTTCAGTAAATATAAAAAATCATGGCCAATAAACCAATTAGTATGAGCAAATTACGACAAATCATCAAACTTTATTCCCAACCAATGGGAAAGAGAAAAATCGGAATTAGACTAGGAATGTCTAAAAACACCGTTACTGTTTACGTTGAGCGATTCAAAGCACTCAAAACAACTTGGGATGAACTCTCCAAATTAACCGACTTCGAGCTGAATAAACTTTTTCTTCCACCACAGGAAATGCCTTCAAATCCAAGATTACAAGAGTTACTTGATTTTTTTCCTGAAATGGAAAAACAAATGAGAAGGCGTGGAATGACTGCATTAAGACAGTTTGAAGAGTTTAAGAGGCGACATCCTGATGGTTATGCCATAACAGCATTTTATTTTTATTACAATCAATGGCGCAAAAAAATAAACCCAACGATGCACATCGAACACAAAGTAGGCGATAAGATGTACGTTGATTATGCCGGTGGTACATTACCATACGTGGATATAGATACGGGTGATTTTTGATAATTCAGCGGGAAAACCTGAATTAATAGCAGAAAAAACATTGGAATCAGAAGTGAATATTTTAAGTGAAATTAAATTCAATAAACTAAAAAATTACTACCATGAAAACTCATAAAAGAACACAAAACCAAACTAAAATATTGGAGGGAATGGACAAAGTTTATGAAAAATTAATTGAGTTCAAAAAGAAAATGAATAGCGATTTGATTATATTGAAAGATAATCAAATCATACGAATTAAACCATAAAGGAAGCTCTCTTGCCTCAAGCTGTAAGCATTTTTTTTTCAGGTAATATAATTGTACTTGAAAATAGAAAAGCACGCATAAAGTGTTAAAATTGACTCCTTTATTTTTGACACTAAGCCTTTAGGGTGTTTTGGTTCCCATTTCTTAATTTTTTCCAATAACTTTTCTATTCCTAGTAAATTGATGGCCCGTTTCATAGTATAAACCGTCATAATTAATACCATTTCACCGTTTACTTTTTCAAGTTCCAATTGCTCCACAAATGCATCCACAAACCGCACAGCATTTTCTTTCTCAATAAATTCCTCCATGCTACGCATCTGAATTTGAAACCGATCTTGAACACCTAAATAGCTCATAATTATGGATTTATTTTACTTAAATATACGGGATTTGTAGGTAGTTATTAAACTTTAATTACTATATTTATGTACTGATTAGTGTTGGTTTTTTCACAGACTGCCGTTATAAGAAATTGCCTGAGTTCACGCTTCGGGTCTGGGGAAATCGATAAATTTTTAAATTTCCTTAATGGAAAGTTACATATTTTCGCTATTTTTGATTAATAAACAAAAAATAAAACAAAATGAAACAAAATTTTCTAATTATAGTATTAACAGCAATAAGCTTTACTCTTTGTATCTCATCTTGCTCAAACAACAATCAAAAATCAAATATAGAAATAACTAAGGTGACTATAAAACCCGAAGACGTTGTTAAACATGGCGAATACCTTGTAACCATAATTGGCTGCAACGACTGCCATTCTCCCAAAAAAATGGGTGCCAACGGACCCGAAATTATTCCTGAATTAATGTTGTCGGGTTATCCTTCAGAAAGACCGATTGTAAAATTTGATAATAAGATGATTAAAGAAGGTTTCGCCATGTTTTATCCCGACCTGACAGCTTCAGCTGGCCCTTGGGGTGTTTCATTCGCAGGCAATTTAACACCTGACGAAACAGGGATAGGCAACTGGACAGAAGAACATTTTAAAAAGGCAATTAAACAAGGTAAATTCAAAGGTTCAGACGGTGGGCGAATGCTTTTACCTCCGATGCCTTGGTATAATTATGCAAGTTTAAAAGATGATGATGTTCATGCAATATTTATGTACTTAAAAAGTATCAAACCTGTTGAGAATGTAGTTCCAGCACCCATTACTCCTGACAAAATGTAATGAGGGATTTATTTCTATACGGTTACCCAAAATGATTTATACAACATAATAAAGAAAGTGAAAAAACCTGCTTATTAAAGGTCCAACCAGAGTTGGAAATAGGTACTACGGAGCAGCCTTTGGCAGTGAAACACTTGAAAAAATGAAAATAACTTATCTTATTTTAATCACAATGTTAGCTATTGGCAATTTATGCTGCCAAATTCAAACAAAAAAGAAAATGGAAAATAAAAACCCTTTAATGTGTGACCCTGAAAGTGGTATTTGTGAAATACCAACTAACAAAACAAGTTCAGCAAACAGCAGTTTGGTAAAAGCAAACATAAAACCTGTAAAAATAATATACTTTACAGACCCAATTTGTTCTTCTTGTTGGGGAATTGAACCTCAATTAAGAAAACTAAAACTGGAATACGCCAACAGTATAGAAATAGAATACCGTATGGGTGGTTTGTTGCCTGATTGGAGCTATAATAGCGGTGGAATCAGCAAGCCTTCTGACGTAGCCCATCATTGGGATGAAGTAAGCGTTTATTATGATATGCCCATGAACGGAGAAGTTTGGTTAGAAGACCCATTGCATTCGTCTTATCCACCTTCAATTGCTTTTAAGGCCGCACAAATGCAAGACAATGAAAAGGCAATTTTGTTTCTTCGTGAAATACGAGAAATGGTTTTTCTTCAACAAAAGAACATTACAAAATGGGAATATTTAGAATTAGCAGGAAAAAAAGTTGGACTTGAAATTAGTAAGTTCAAAGCCGATTACGAAGGAAAAGCAAAAGAACTTTTTGAAGAAGATTTAAAATTGGCTAGAGAATTAGGTGTAAGAGGTTTCCCGACAATTTTTTTTACAGACTCAACAGGAAATAAAGAAATGGTTTATGGTTCACAACCATACAGCACTTTTGAGAATGTTTTGGTTAAATTGTATCCCTCTGCTACCAAAAACATGTATGACAAAACATGGAATGCAGTATTTTCAAAATATAATTCATTGACAGCAAAAGAATTTTCCGAACTGACAGGAAAACCACGAAACGAATGTGAAAAATATTTAGATGACTTAACTGCAAACGGAAAATTAGAAAAACTGACAACAAAAAACGGAGCAATTTGGACGTTGAAAAATACAAACCGCTAAACAAATCGTTTCCTCAAATTTAAATTTTAGAGGTTAATTTAACCTTCCAAATAGTTTCATGTTTACTCCTGTATTTATCAATTTCACCTTTATCATATAAGTCATTCAGCAATATGCTTGACTCTGTAATTGATATGTTCAAAATAAAAGAAAATTCAGCTTCAGTGCTATTGGAATGTAAAACAAACCGTAGTAACTACATTTACTTAACAAAACAATCAGATTAGGTGGTACACTTTGGATGAGAATGGGTGGTACACTGATAATCTCCGCATTCCAATTTTAACTTTCGAAGAATCGGTTGAATTAGCCAAGAAACTGAGCATACAAAATTTTTATAATAGATTATATACAAAGGGTTTTCAATATTAACCTATTTCTATTTATTATAATCAGACATTAAAGGCAATAAAAAGCCTCGTTCATTGTTTTTTTTAGGATTTAAAAATATTTCTTTTAATAACCGGCCTTGGTCTATATGCCTTTGGATTTCTAGTACTCTAGTTTGATAATAATTAGTAAACGCCTCTTCAATAGTTTTAAATTCACGTAATGATTCAGATAAACACTTTGCATCTAAAAGTGCATTCGTTGTTCCTGCACTCGTAAAAGGAAGAGTCAAATGAGCAGCATCACCAATTAAAACAACATTTTCTTTGTGAAAACTTGGAAGTAAATCAAAATCCCTTGTTTTCCAGATATATACACTTTTAAAATCTGTGGAATCTAAAATCGTTTTCACATCAATAGGAAAATCTTTCATCATTTCTGAACAAAATGCTTGTAAACTTTCGGGATTATTTTCTTCAATGCCATCGGATAAATTCACATCATATTGCAGGAACCATACTTCTTCATCAGAAGAAGTTGGAATATATCCAAAGGCTAAACCTTTATCATCACTTTGTATTTTTTGAAAAATAAGATGCTCCCCTTTTCTATTCATTATTTTGGAAATGCCAACTATTTCATTAACCTCAACAGGACTAAAATTTGTTTCACCAAAAATTGAATCTCTCACCTTTGAATTACTTCCATCAGCACCAAAAAACACGTCTCCATATTCGATGTCTCCATTCTCAAAAACAGCAGCCACTACTTTATTATTTTTATATAGAAAATTAGAAAAGGATCTTCCTGGGATAAATATTTCAAGCCTAGATAACGAATGGAGAAATGAAATCATATCTATTCGTTTTAAACAATACCAATCATTTAACTTTATTTTAATTTTTTCTTGATTATCAGGTCTTCTGAGGACAAAAAGATTGACGTGCTGCTTCAATAGATGTGATTTAGTATCAATAAAGAGTTCGGATAGTACTGAAAGCCCATCATAATGCATCAAAAAGGCATGACCTCTATTGGGTAAAGAAAATGACTTCTCACATATCACAACCTCCCAATTTTCTGCTTGTAACTTTAGTCCCATGGTGAGGCCTGCAATACCTCCACCAATTATAACTGCTTTCATTTTAAGTGTATTTTTATTCTTCCAAACGCATCCGTTAAAATTTCTTCTGATGTTGCAAAACTCATTCTAATGTAGCCCTCTGCTCCATCACCGAACCATTGTTTTAATCCCGGAACAATAGCAACTTTTGCCTCATTTAATAATAGATCATGAATTTCTTGACTTGTTTTATTCGTTGAAGTAATATCTGTAAATGCAACATAACATCCATCGGGAGCAATACATTTGAATCCTGAAATGGTATTCAATTCATTAACTACTAAATTCCGCATAACAGAAAGATGATCGACAAAATTATCCAGCCAATATCCGCAGGAATTCAAGGCGGTTGTTGCGGCGATTTGAGACAATACACTTACACCTTGAATGGTAGAATAATGCATGGAAGCATCCATTAAAAGTTCGTAATGTTTTTTATTGTGAGCGATGACAGCTCCGATTCTTAAACCAGCTAAACCAAAGGATTTACTGAATCCTGTTATTGTAACGGTTTGATTTCTTATCTCCTCATCAATCGAAGCAATACTAGTAAATACCGCTGGTTTAAAAACAATATCACTCCAGATTTCATCTGATAAAATAATTAGTTTGTGTTTATACGCAATTTCACCAAGTTGAGTCAATTCTTCTTTTGTGAAAACTTTACCCGTTGGATTCAAAGGGTTACAAAGACAAATCATCTTAGTTTTATTGGTAATCAGCTGTTCAAGTTCTTCAAAATCAACTTTAATTGTTCCAGGAGGAATTGGAAATGGAATGGCTTTAGCATTTACTGATTCAATTGAATAGCGAAATAAAAAATCTACTGGATCAAAAATTATTGCTTCATCTCCAGGAGAAAGAAATGCCTTGCAAGTCAAGTATATGCCATTAGCAGCGCTGTTCACAGGAAAAGAAAAGTCTGGAGAAACAGGGACATTTCGTTTTACCTTAAAATAAGTTGCAATACTTTCTTTAAAATCAGATAACCCTTCTGGAGGACCATAAGAATAATACTGATCCTTGGCAAAAGAACTAATCGCTTCTGAAATTTCGGGGGCACATGGAAAATCTGGATCTGCAGCCGTTAATGGTATTACCCCTTCAGACAAAGTTGCCCATCTTAAGTTAAAAGCGCGCTTTTTTAAAATTTCTAAATTAACTGAATCGTTCTTAAACATACGATGCAAATATTTTTTCAAAAAAAACTATGTAAAGTTATTAAAATAACATTGTTTAAGCAAGTGATTCGACCACAATAAATTCAGTTGCTAGCAAAACCCGCGATCAGCTTATTAAAAGTTATTTTTTGCTCCCTTGCTATTATAAATAGTACTTAGATCTCTAATAATAATTTTCACGCTTGGTTTAAGAAAGGGATAATTTTCATGTTCATCTTTCGCATCATACACACTAGTAATAAGAAAGATATAAAGTAAAATCCAAAAGCTTACCTCAACCCTCATAAATTTTCATGGGGGTTGTTTTTTAATATAATATAACTTCTCCAAATAACTTTATAAGCTATTTTTAATACATTTGCTCAAGTCAAATCTGTATTAATGCATTTCATTTCTACGCTCTTTTTTCTTTTTATCACTTTTTCATGCCTAGCCCAAACCGTTCTATTCAACAACGGAACAGTGGCACGCATGAATCCCGGATGCATAGTTTTTGTAAAAAACGGTGACGTAAAAAATAACACTGGTATTATCAAAAATGCAGGGCTGTTTACCATTGAAAACAATTTTATTAATAACGATACTGCAACAGGTGGCAGCTCAATTGGACAGTATAAAGTTCAGGGTGATTTTAAAAACAACGATGTATTTATTGCTGACCAAAGTAAAGTATTACTCTATGGTAGAAATCCCGTTTGTCCAGACCCCACTTTTCCGATTATTTGAGACCCCACCTATAAACTTCTGTATGGTCTGTATTTATGGATAAGTAAACAAAAATCATTGGGGTCTGTTTTTTCCGGAAAAGTGGGGTCTGTGAAACTGGAATTTCTAGTAAACCCTTAATTTTACAGGAAAAACACCATTCTTCTTTTCCCTACGGGTATCTAAATAAATTGAGACGGAAAACTTTTTAGCCATTTGCACAAATTTGCACAAATATATGCAAAATAAACACATAATAAAACAAAATTAATAAAAGCGAATATCAATGAAACCATTGTATTTAAAGGGAAACAAGCAAAATAGCAATATTATATCAAGATGCGTAGTCCTGACTACGGATCAGGAGGCTTGGGGTTCGAATCCCTTCGGGTGCACAGGAAACGGCCACGATTAAATCGTGGCCGTTTTTATTTAACTTCGGATCAGGAGGCTGGGGTTCCCTGCCTGCCGGCAGGCAGAGAATCTCCTTCGGGTGCACAGAAAAAGGATTTGATTAATTTCAAATCCTTTTTTTATTTCTATTTTAACCGCTCAAAATACAGGAAATGGATAAGAAGAATTTACTTGTTTTATCGGTTGTGCTCATTGCATTGGCAAGCGCCCTTTCATTTGCAGCGGTTGAAGGTTGGATAGGATTCCCTCCCTTGGCACTTGCAGTTTTTCGCTGGCTTGCACTTTCTACACTTATCTATTATGCTTTTGTAAGAAAATCATTGACCACTACTATCCTTATCAGCATGGTGATAGGAGTAGAAGTTGGATTGGATTTTCCTGAGTTTTCACAAAATCTGAAAGTGCTTTCGCAGATTTTCCTGCGCCTGATAAAAACCATTATTGCTCCTTTGCTTTTTGCAACATTGGTTTATGGTATAGCCGGCCACAGCAACCTGAAACAGGTTGGCCGCATGGGCTGGAAAAGTATTTTGTATTTTGAAGTGGTTACTACCATTGCCTTGTTCATTGGACTTGCGGCAATCAATATCACAAAAGCAGGAGCCGGAATTCAGTTGCCCCCTGTTACGGATACAGATAAACTTCCTGTAGTAAAAACTACTCTGACAGATATAATACTTCACATTTTTCCTGAAAACATTGCCAAAAGTATTTACGATGGAGCAGTGCTTGAAATAGTGGTATTCAGTATTTTATTCGGGATTGCAACCGCTATGATTGGCGAAAAGCATCGCAAACCCATTGTAAATTTTGTTGAAGCATTAAGCGAGGTGATGTTTAAATTCACCAATATCATTATGATGTTTGCGCCTGTTGCTGTTGGGGCTGCTATTGCTTACACAGTGGGACACATGGGCTTGGGAATTTTAGTGAACCTGATGAAACTGCTGCTTACGCTTTATGCTGCTCTTACATTTTTTCTTCTTTTTGTTTTGCTTCCCATTGCATTGCTTTTCAAAGTTCCGATTAAGGAATTTGTCAATGCTATTATTGAACCCGTTTCTATTGCCTTTGCAACCACATCATCAGAATCGGCTTTACCAAAGGCTATGAAAGCAATGGAAAACATTGGTGTTCCCCGCAAAATAGTTGCGTTTGTAATGCCGATGGGCTATAGCTTTAACCTTGACGGAACTACGCTTTACCTTGCGCTTGCTTCCGTATTTGTGGCACAGGCAGCCGGTATTGAGCTTTCCCTTTCAACACAACTGATTATGGTGTTTACGTTGATGCTTACCAGTAAAGGTGTTGCAGGCGTTCCCCGTGCTTCATTGGTCATTTTGCTGGGCACCTTGGCTTCATTTGATTTGCCGATTGAACCGGTTTTCATCATCCTTGCCATTGACGAGTTGATGGACATGGCACGAACTTCGGTAAACGTAATCGGCAATTGCCTTGCTACGGTTGTTATTGCCAAGTGGGAGGGTGAGTTCAAAAAGCCTGAAACTATAGAGCAATGAAATCATTGATTATCCTGCGCGGCCTTCCCGGCAGCGGAAAATCAACCCTCGCCAATGTTTTAAGTGAAGGAGACAAATATCCTGTTCTTTCTATTGATGATTATTTCACAAACTCAGAAACAGGAGAATATAAATTCGAGTTTTCTGAAAATCATCTGGCCTATAAACATTGCGAGGAGCGCACAAAAGCCTTTATGAAAAACGGTGTGGAGAAAATTTTTCTTGATAATACCTTCACGCTGGAGTGGGAAATGGAGCCGTATTTTAAATTAGCTGCCGAAAATAATTACCAAGTATTTGTTGTTACTGTTGAAAACCGCCACGGCAGCGAAAATATTCACAACATCAGCAACGAACAATTAAAAAAAATGGCAGAGAAATACAAGGTAGTTTTATTTTAAATGGTAATCAGTGAAACAGCCGTAAACAGTAATCGGTAACCAAACTGATTACCGATTACTGTTTACTTAATACTGTTTGAAAAATTAATGCAGTTGAATAATATGCTCGTTTCCGTTTACGGTAACAGTAGCCTGATTGTCGCAGCTTCCGTCACCAAAATCAATGGAGCGTACAGGTCGGTTTGCCGGAGTAACTTCCACAGTTCCGCTTACAAACTGGTGGCAGGCAACTTCTCTTCTTAAAGCAGAGGTTATTTCGGCTGTGAATGAGCCACCTTCAGAGTTGGTTCCGCTTGCAGTTCCGGTAACTAAATAAACATCATCAGTTCTTTCTGGTGTGCTTTCGCCTTCAATCCATTCGCGAATGCGGCTTGAAACAAATGTAAGTGTTCCGGCACCGTTAGCTCTTATAATGCTTCCATCCACTTCTATTGAATAATACAGATTGCCGTCATCATTATAACCATTGTTGGTAACGGTTTTTGTCCCCAACACCTGATTGTCGTTCACGAAAAAGTTATCAAAAGTAATGGTGTGAACATGCCCCGGTTCGCGGTATGGACCTAAATAGGTAACAATAATTATCCCTCTTCTTGTTCTTCCATCGTTGCAGGTGCAGTTTACATCACCAAAGTCAATAGTTAGCACGCGCGGGTCAGAAAGTGTATCGTGAGTAATAGTAGCGCAGGTGCTCATGATTCCGTCAGATGCGCCTGTTTTGTAAGAAGCTAAACCGCCCTCAGCAGCTTCATCTGCAATTGATTTTACATCATTGAATGTTACTTCAGCCAAGGCGTTGTCTTCCGCAGCATTCATATTGTCATCCAGGTTTTCTCTTTTACATCCGTTTAAGAGAAGGGCTGATGTTGCAAGTATCATTAGTGATGCAATCAGCCTTGATTTTATTGTTTTCATGTTATTTGTTTTAAGATTAGTGATTAATTGTAACGCCTCTATGACTTGATGTTTTTCACAAGGTTTAATGTTAGTGAAAAAATCATTTTATATTTTTAACAACTCGTTAACATGGCTAAGAAAATTATAAGTATAACTTTGTCACATCAAAACAGGAATTATAACCCTAAACAATAAATAAACAAAAATGAAAAAATCAATTCTCGTCATCGGCATGTTTGTAGGAGCAGTTTCTTTGGCTAACGCCCAAGTTGTAACTCCAAACCCGGCACCAACAACAAAAATTACGTTCGACAAAATGGAGAACGATTACGGAAAAATCATGCAGGATCCTGATAGCGGTCCATCAGGTGATTGTGTTTTCAAATTCACTAATGGTGGAACTCAGCCCTTGATTTTAACTTCTGCAACAGGTTCATGCGGTTGCACAGTGCCTAAAGCTCCTTTGAACCAACCATTCGCACCGGGTGAAAGCGGAGAAGTTAAAGTTCACTACGATGTTAAAAGAATCGGGCCCTTCACTAAAACAGTTACTATTAAATCTAATGGAAGCGCAGAAGATATTAAACTTACTATCAAAGGTACAGTTGAGCCACTGCCTGCTGACGAAGGTGTTCCTGTAAATAAAGTTACTGAAGGTGCAACTCCTGTAGGCAACTAAAATTAAGCATACAACTACAAGAAAAAATCCTTCCGCCTCAGGCGGAGGGATTTTTTTATTTTTGCACCATGCCAACAATCTCCATCAAGGGTAAAGCAATGCCCGAATCGCCAATCCGTAAATTAGTTCCTTATTCAGAAGTAGCTAAAAAGAAAGGCCGTAAAGTTTATCACCTTAATATTGGGCAACCCGATATTGAAACGCCTGAACTTGCTATTCAGAAAATAAAAAACCTTGAACTGAAAGTTTTGGAATACAGCCATTCGGCTGGAAATGAAAGTTACCGTAGAAAACTTTCAACCTATTACAAAGGAATAGGAATAGAAGTTAGCCATGAAGAAATGTTGATTACCACAGGAGGATCTGAAGCTATTTCATTTGCGCTGATGACCTGCCTGAACCCGGGTGATGAAATAATTACAACCGAACCATTTTATGCGAATTATCTTGGTTTTGCAACGGCAGCAGGTGCTGTGATAAAGGCGGTTACATCAACTATTGAAAATGGTTTTGCATTACCTCCGGTTGAAGAATTCGAAAAAGCCATTACACCCAAAACAAAAGCAATTCTTATCTGCAATCCCAATAATCCAACAGGATATTTGTATTCAGAAAGTGAGTTGAATGCTTTACGTGATATAGTTAAGAAACACGACCTGTATCTTTTTTCGGATGAAGTTTACCGTGAGTTTTGTTATGATGGTAAAAAGCATTTCTCTGCTATGAATTTAGCAGGAATAGAGCAGAACGTTATTCTTATTGATTCTATCTCAAAACGCTATAGTGCCTGCGGAGCAAGAATTGGCGTAATGATTTCAAAGAACAAAGAAGTATTAACTACTGCATTGAAATTTGCTCAGGCACGTTTGAGTCCTCCATCATTGGGACAAATTTTGGGCGAGGCATCTTTAGAAACACCGCACGAATATTTTGACGAAGTAATTAAAGAATATATGCAGCGCAGGGATTTGGTGGTAAGTGAAATTAATAAAATGCCGGGTGCATTTTGTCCTAAACCAACAGGCGCATTTTATGTGATTGCCCGTTTGCCGATTGATAATTCAGATACGTTTTGCCGCTGGCTGTTGGAAGATTTTCATTACGAAAATCAAACGGTAATGCTTGCTCCTGCAACAGGTTTTTACGCTTCTAAATTAGGATTGGATGAAGTGCGCATTGGTTATGTGCTTAACCTGACAGACCTTGCTGCAGCGATGAAATGCCTGAGCGAAGCACTGAAAGTTTATCCCGGTAAAACAGTGAAAGAAAAAGAACTGGCAGGTTAAAGCTCTGCCAGCTTTTTTGGATTTTTTCTCAGATACCAGATTCCAAAACTTCCGATTGCAATCAATATAACCGACAGCAATTGTGCCTGCGTAATCTTATGGCCGAAAATGTTGTAAGTGGTATTGATGCGGATAGTTTCAATAATCAAACGCTCAATTGCAATCAGGATTAAATAAATGCTGAACATCATTCCCGGTGTTGTAATTTTTTTGCGGATGCCCCACAGGATTCCGAAAATCAAAAACGACATCAGAATTTCATAAATAGGAGTAGGGTAGGCGAAGCCGGTAATACTTTCCAGTCCCATAGAAGCAAAGTCTTTTTTCAGATCAAGATGTAAAACGTTGTTTGGATAATTGTATGCCCAAAGCCAATCAGGGGCCCAGCTTAGCCAATCGGGCTTTGGATTATCATTAGGAATGCCCCAATCACCATCACCAGAAAGTTGGCAGCCGATGCGACCAATGCCATATGCAAGAATAAGTCCGGGAGCATTGGCATCGGAAATTGAAAGTAGTTTGATTTTGTTTTTGCGTGCATAACGGATAACAAAATAACAGCCGATAATCAGTCCACCGTAAAAACTCAATCCGCTGAATGAGATAATAGCATCAAGTGGGTCAGCCATAAATTCATCTAAATTTTCAAGGTTGTGGAACAGCTTTGCTCCTAGTATTCCTGCAATGGCTGCAATGATGGTAATGGTGCCGATGTGCTGATGCGGATAAATAGTTTCTTCCACCTGTTCGGGAACAGACAGGCGTTGTTGTTTGTCTTCCCAATACTTTAGTGCTCCTGCCAATAAAGCGCCAATCACAGCGCCCAACACACTTCCTTCTAATGAGAGGAAATAATCCTGAGGATTTTTTGCAACCTCATTAAACTGCGTAAGCATGGGCACAAACTTGTAGCCCATTACCAAACCAATGGCAACAGAGGAGATATATTCCGATGCAGGAAACGGTCTGCCTTTCCAGTATTTTTGGATTTGTATTTCGCCCATTACGCCCAGCTTTTCTTTGCGTTTCATTTCAATGGTAAGTGTCCAGGCTGCGCCAAGGAATGCCATGGCCACACAGAAACCAAACGTCTGCACAATTTTTAAAAACGGAAGGCTGATGCCAAAAAGGTCGAGAAAAAGGTCGTAGAGGGTAGGGTACATTGTGGAAGTTAGAAGGTTAGAAAGTTAGAAGTAGAAAGTAGAACTGTTTTATAAATCCCGTCAGGAGCCAAGTTTTCCAACTTCACTTTTATTAATTGATTTACTAAGCCCTCATCAAATTCAGTTTTTACACGGATGTAGTTTTCGGTGAAGCCGGAAATAAAACCATCATTATTTTCCTGTTCAAACAACACTGTAAATTCTTTGCCTTTTTGTCGCTCATAAAAATGTCTTTTCTTTTTCTCTGAAAGAATGGTCAGCATTTTATTTCTGCGTTTGCGTTCTTCTACAGGTACTACTTCTTTTATGCGTAATGCAGTGGTGTTGTCGCGTTCCGAATAGGTGAAAACATGCAGGTATGAAACATCTAACTCGTTCAGGAATTTATAAGTCTGCAAAAAATCTTCTTCTGTTTCGCCCGGAAAACCTACAATAACATCAGCGCCAATGCATGCATCAGGCATCAGTTGTTTTATTTTATCTACACGCTCTGCATACAAATTGCTTTCGTAACGCCTGCGCATTGAGGCAAGTATTTTATCTGAACCGCTTTGCAACGGAATATGAAAATGAGGAACAAATTTATTGGATGCAGCAACAAATTCAATAATATCATCTGTAAGTAAGTTAGGTTCTATACTGGAGATACGAAAGCGTTCAACGCCTTCCACTTTATCTAATTCTTTTATCAGTTTCAGGAAATTCTCATCCGTTCCGTTTCCGAAATCACCAATGTTTACGCCTGTTAATACAATTTCTTTTACACCCGTTTCAGAGGCTTCTCGCGCATAACCAACTGTTTTTTCAATATTCTCGCTGCGACTGAAACCGCGCGCCAATGGAATTGTACAGAAGGCACAGAAATAATCGCAACCATCCTGCACTTTTAAAAAGGTGCGAGTTCTGTCGCCTGCACTCCATGAGGGAATAAAATCCTTTACCTCTTTTATTTCGCAGGCATGAATTCCTGCTTTTTCTCTCTTGGTATTTTCAATGTATTGTGGCAGATTAAATTTTTCGTTCGCGCCCAACACGATATCTACTCCCGGTATTTCAGCAATTTCTCCGGGCTTTAACTGAGCATAACAACCAACAACAGCAATAAATGCATCCGGATTATTGCGTAATGCCTGACGTACAATATTGCGGCACTTGGTATCGGCATGGTCGGTAACCGAACAGGTATTAATAACATATACATCTGCAGGTTTTTCGAAATCAGTTTTTGTAAAACCATCTTTCTCAAATTGCCGCGCAATAGTAGAAGTCTCTGAAAAATTCAGTTTGCAGCCGAGTGTATAAAATGCTACAGTTTTAGTGCTATTCATTGGGGCCGCAAAGATAAACCGATTTCCTGTATTTTTACCCCAATGAACTATTCTCACGAATTCAAAGATTAAAAATTAAAGTGAATGAGTAAAAAACTGCTCACAGCAGCTGATTATTTAGAGGGCATCCTTAACGGAGATAGCGTTACCCTTGCACGCGCGATAACGCTTGTGGAGAGCAGTGCAGCCGAGCATATCCAACTTGCATCAGAGGTGTTGTTGAAGTGTATTCCTTATTCAGGAAAATCAGTAAGAGTAGGTATTAGCGGAGTTCCGGGAGTTGGTAAAAGTTCATTTATTGAAGCCTTAGGAAAAACACTTACTGCAAAAGGTAAAAAGATTGCAGTGCTTGCGATTGACCCCAGCAGCGGGCGCACCAAGGGAAGCATTATGGGCGATAAAACCCGCATGGAATTACTTTCGGCTGACAAAAATGCTTTTATCCGTCCTTCGCCAACATCGGGAACATTAGGCGGTGTAGCATTAAAAACCCGTGAAACGATTGTTCTATGCGAAGCTGCCGGCTACGAGCTAATTTTTGTAGAAACGGTAGGAGTGGGTCAGAGCGAAATTTCGGTTAGTTCTATGGTTGATTTTTTTCTGCTGCTTGTTTTGGCCGGAGCCGGTGACGAGCTGCAGGGAATTAAAAAAGGTATAATGGAAATGGCAGATGCCATTGCAGTTACCAAAGCAGATGGCGATAATGTTAAGCCAGCCATTAAAGCAAAAGCAGAATACATCAATGCGCTGCATCTGATGCCGCCATCATTATCGGGCTGGATACCTAAAGTTACTTCGTGTTCTTCGCAAACAGGTGAAGGTGTAAAGGAAATATGGAAAATGGTAGAACATTATGTAGCATTCACAAAAGAAAACCTGTGGTTTGAAAAGAACCGCGCGCGCCAAAATCTATATTGGATGCACGAAACTGTGAGCGAAGAACTGAAACGCAGGTTTTATGCCGACCCGAAAGTTCAGGAGAAGATTAAGCAGCTTGAAGAAGATGTAATTTCCGGAAAATTATCTTCATTTGAGGCTGCAAGACTGTTATTGAAATAAGTGCTGTTTTATTTCTATACTTGTGTTCCAAAATAAAAATGAATGAAAAGAATATTTTTACTTTTTTCGGCTTTTTTAATTTCTGTTTTCGGTTGCCGCGAAGACATTTACCAACCGCCTGTAATCAATCCTCAAGATCCTACTATTACAGCACAGCTAATTACCGACTGGCTCGATAATTTAGTTGTGTTTGTCCGCGAAACTGAATTGTCAGGGCCCGAAGCATCACGTGTGTTTGCGTATTGCGGAGTAGCAATGCATGAAGGTGTTTACCGTGCTTACCCAACCCGTAAATCATTGGCAGGACAACTGAACGGATTAAATAGTTTGCCACAGCCTACATCGGCAGAATATAACTGGGGAATTGTTGCCAGCACTGCACAGCGCGTTGTAGCAAGTTACCTTTTTAGTGATGCAAGTATTCAGGTTCGCCAAACCATTATTTCGCTCAATGAAGTTCATATCAGTGATTTTCGTTTGCTTGGAATTTCTGAAGATGTAGTTCAGCGTTCAAAAAGTTACGGCACTGATTTAGGAAACGCACTCACTAACTGGGCTGCTGCAGA
>CAMAVO010000053.1 GCA_945861685.1 Chitinophaga pinensis
TTGATAGCTGCGTTGGAGGCATACTGCGCCCAGATGATAGTGCCGAAATGACCGCCTTCATATTTATTGGCAGCACCACCCAGTATGGCTGAAAAACGTTTACCGCTGTTGTATTCAAATGAATAGGTAACACCGTAAAAATTATTGTCTAGCCAGCGCTGACGGATAAAGTCAGAGGATGTAATGGTGTCATTCCCGATTATAACATTCTGTAATCCGTAATCAGAAAATGCATCACCGGCACGGTATTGCTCATAATATCCTCGTCCTTTTGTGTAATGTAAAGCCGCATTCATTCTCCACGCACGACTGAATTCCTGTGAAAATAATAACTGATAATGGTCCTGCTGATAGTTGTCGGTTTCGTTATCGTAGGTATAATAATTATAGGTGCGGTTAGTTGCTAATGAATCCTGAGGAACACCATACCAGCTCTGGTAGGTTTTTTCTTTTCCTGAGAAATTAACAAAACGTAACATGGTGTTTTTACCATAATATGCTGCAGATAAGTAATAGGATTTCAAGTCAGAACTTGCCCTGTCCATATAGCCGTCTGAACTTATTTTTGATAAACGGGCATCTACCGTAAAGTGGTCGGCAAGTAAACCTGAACCGGCTTTAATAGTATGTTTCCAGGTATTGAACGAGCCGTAAGAATTACTGATTTCTGCATACGGTTTTACATTCAGTTGAGCGGTTTGTACATTTATACTCGCACCAAAAGCTGCAGCACCGTTGGTGGAAGTTCCCACCCCACGCTGCACCTGCAAGTTTTCAATTGATGATGCAAAGTCGGGCATATTAACCCAATACATACCGTGTGATTCAGAATCGTTGATTGGTATTCCGTTTACGGTAACATTGATACGCGTTGCATCACTGCCGCGGATGTTGATGCCGGTGTAACCAACCCCTGCACCTGCATCAGAGGTTACAATTACCGAAGGTGTTTGCTGCAGAAGAAAAGGAATATCCTGACCCAAATTATTTTTTGCAATTTCTTCTTTGCTTACTTCTGAGTAAGTAGTGGCAGTAGTTTTGGCAGCGCGTGTTGCTGAAACAACTACTTCATCAGATACAACAGTGCGTTTGTTTAGTGATATATTTTGTTCAAAATCGGCAGTTAGTTGTATTGTAATTTCCTTTGTTTCATATCCGATAAAGCTGACTATAATAGTGTATTCGCCATGTTTCAGGTTGTTTAAAACATAATTGCCATTTGCATTGGTAGTAGTTGCTTTATAGGTGTTTTTGATAGCCACATTAGCACCAGCAAGGGTTTGTGATTCATCCGATACTGTTCCGCTAATTTTGAATTGCGCGGAGGCAGAAAAAGAAGCAAGAGCTAAGAAGCAAGAAACAAGAATTGCGTTTAGGAGAAATGATTTCATGTCCCGGTTTTAAATGGTTTAAACATTTAAGAAAACCAGGAGCAGGCCTTCCTTTTAATAAAATTGTTAATTACTCTTTCCCTTCGCAGGCATTATCCTGAGCAGGTTATTCGGGTATAATCTCAGCCCTTCGGTAATCAGAAGAACACCCCTTGAGACGGGGCAAAGGTAGAAAACTATTCGCTTAATTTTTTATCATATGCAGGCGCAGCCCCTTTTTGAATTACACCATCATATTTCAGGGTGTAAACGTGTGCTACTGAAAACTGACCCAGCGCGGTGTTATAATACTGACACATTTCATTATTAGTTATCGTACTTCCCCCGCTTGAATACAATATGGTTTGGCGTTTTGCGCTGATTGGCTCAAGTTTATCCTCTTTGTTAAACCCTGCTATTACCTGAGCGTAGGCTGTCATATTTCCGTTTGCATCGCGAAGGTACTCCTCTGTTTCTGTAGCCGTAAGTTCGCCACTTAAAGGATGCGGAACGGAAACAACATTTCCTATATCTATACCTTGCGGATTGTAAACCCATTTTATAACAGATTTAATTTTCCATCCTTCGGCAGTAACCTTATCACCCATGTTGTCTAATTCTTTTAAGTAGTTTCTATGTTCGGTTTTTACTTCAAGAGAATCAGTGGAGTTGTAGGTATATTCAGTTTTTGAAGCTTCAAGCCATTTATTGTTTGTTCTGTATGAGTAAGATTCATTCAATATCTGCTTTTTCAAATTGTATGTAATTGCAAATAATGTGGCATCAACATATTTATTCAACAGTGTATCGTAAGTCTGGTATAAACTTCCAATTCGATTTCCATTGGTATCGTATTTAAAATTCTCTATCCACTGAGGAACTATTTTGCCAGTCAGTTCTTTACTGAATTTAGTGGTAACCATCTTTTTCCCCTCATACGTATACTCGTGTATGAGTTGGCAGCACCATACTTTTGTGCTTGAACTCCAGCTTTGCCGAACCGAACTCAGTTCATTCCCTTTTGAATCATAGGTGTAAGTAAATTTTGTATTATTTTTTTCTTCCGGATATGCATCTGAACGGTATGTTTCAATGCTTTCAAGAATATTGCCCTGGGTGTCGCGTTTGTAGGTGTAGTTGCGGTATGATTTTTCTTTAGGGGCTTGCAATTCGGTGTCAATCTCCAAATCTTCTTCTGAAATAAGCATAGGCTTTTGTTGTGTAAAAGCCTGAAAAGGCAGCAAAAACAAAAGGAGGTAGGGGTATAGCTTCATATACTTTATATGTTAGTGAATACTAAAATTAGTATCAAAGCTAAATTATTTTTCCAAAACAACTAACCGATAAACAACATTAACCTTCCATGCCTGTCTGCGTTTCAAATACAATATTTATAATTGATGAAAACCACATTATTATTTTTAGTTTTCTTTATTTCCTCGGCCTTACAGGCGCAGAACTATCTTGCTTTTGATGCCAAAAAAGCCGGAGAAGAAAAACGTGCTTCAGTTATAGCAGCTGAAAAAAGCAAATCAATGACCGTGAAGTATGTAAAGCCTTACGACATTGGTATAAAAAGCAATACTGCTACTTCCAGTGCTTTAATAAATATAGAACTTGCAGAGCCTACCGACTCGCTCAGCCTTGAGTTGTATGATTCAAAAGGCGATAATATTGAAGTAATATTTGCCGGCACCTTGCCTCGTGGTATGCATCAGTTTCAATTTATCCCCAAGATAAATATTAACCGTCCGTTTATTGCTGTTTTTAAAATGGCAGATAAAATTGAATCCATGCGGGTGGTAAAGTTCAACTCGTTCTGAGTTTAGTTTACTTATTTTTTAGCCACAGATTTCACTAATGTTCACAGATTGAATTTGTGTTAATTAGTGTAATCTGTGGCAAAGCATTTTTTTTAGGCTCTTGTTCTTCTCCGACTTAGTTCTCTTTAGTTCAAATGTGCCGTTCATCAGAATTGTTAGTTGTTTGTCGTTAATTTGTAGATAAAAACTTGTTTTCTGTCTACGAATACCTTATTATTGTAGTCGAATTATTTTTTCATTTCATTTTAATTGTCAAGAAGTATGAGAATTCTGAATATTAGTGAAACACAGCAAACACCAAAAGTTGAGTTTAATGCTGTCGATAACACCCTTACATTTATGGGTAGAATTATGTGCGAAGATGCACCTGATTTTTTTGAACCTATTAATAATTGGTTGAAAGAATACGAATTGGAAGCTCCCGATAAAACTTCACTTAACATAAGTCTTGAGTATATTAATACCAGTTCTTCAAAGTGTCTTCTCAATATGATGAAGAGGTTTGAAACGCTTAATCATAGCGGAAAGGGCGTAGAGGTGAATTGGATTTTCGAATCGGATGATGAAGATATGGAAGAGGCAGGGCATGATTTTCACCTGATGGTAGATATGCCATTCAATTTTGTGCGGAAGGAATAATCTTTCCTGTCAAAACATTACACAAAACTTTCCTTCACAGGAAGTACATCAATTTTTCGGTTATCAATGTTAAACCGGTCGCCATTCGCGAGAATGTGTGTTACCAGATTTGACATAGACATAGGAGTTCCCTCTCTCAATATCGAGTGTGTGTTGTGTGTTAAATGACTGGGGTCAAACAGCACCACCATTCCCGAACCTATTACTTTAAACTCGTTGCAGTGTTTAATAATAAGACCGGTGTCGTCTGCCAAACCAACTCCAATCAGGTTGGGAAACATGGCAACTGCTTCGGCCATTCGGCCAAATCTTCCACGCTTTACAAAGTGTGTATCAATTATCAGTTCGGGAATAAAGCCCATACCTTTCTTCATAATCACAGCGCCTTTCTGCAAAGCCTCTGAACTGCTTCCGCCACCTATCATTTCGCTGGCCATGGCCATAGCTCCTGCACTGGTGCCGGCAACTACAAAACCTTCTTCATTTTCAAAACGCTCCTGAATAATGCGGTGCATGGTTGAGCCGCCAATAAACATAACAATGCGGCTTTGGTCGCCACCCGAAAACATAATACAGTGTGCCTCGCGTATGTGTTTCAGGTTTTCTTCTGATTCAGCTTCGCTGCGTTCCAATATGTTTAGAACCACTACTTCTTTGCAGCCAAGCGTAGTAAAAGCGTTGCGGTAAATTTCGCCTACTTCAACCGGAATGCTAGAGGCGGTGGGTATCACCACAATCTTAGCTTCATTGCCTCCGCTTTCTCTTACAACGTGCGCCAGTATTCCTTTTTCAATGAAGTCAATACCCTTATACTCGTTCTCCCCCTTATCTTCATGCCCCCCGATTGGAATCAATGTTCCTTTAATTTCCGTTTTGCCAAGCATAATTACTTTTACTTTAGGCGGCAAAATTGTGGATTATTAATTTAAGCCTATTAACAATTTAGTAAAGTTATCAAGACATTAACGTCATTGCGAGCAAAAGCGAAGCAATCTCATTTAGGGATTGCTTCGGGTGAAAAAACCTCGCAATGACGGTACTATTAATAATATTTAACAAAAGTTAAACTATGAAAATAATTGAAATAAATGCCATGCGCGGACCTAATTACTGGTCTGTAAACCGTCATAAACTGATTGTGATGGTACTTGATCTGGAAGAGCTGGAAGAGCGCCCTACCGACAAGATTGAAGGTTTTGCCAAACGCATGATGGACATGTTTCCTTCGTTGATGTCGCATCGTTGCTCGGTGGGAACGGAAGGCGGTTTTCTGGAACGTGTGAATGAAGGCACCTGGATGGGACATGTGATTGAACACATTGCACTGGAGATACAAACCCTTGCGGGAATGAATGTTGGTTTCGGGCGCACACGCGATTACGGAACAAAAGGCGTTTACAATGTAGTGTTTGATTATATGGAAGAAAAAGTGGGACGCTTTGCAGCAGCTTCTGCAACACGCATTGCGCAGGCTCTTGTTGATGGCACTTCATACGATCTTGATGCTGATATACAGGAAATGCGTGAGCTGCGCGAAGGCCAACGCCTTGGACCCAGCACCGGTTCTATTATTGAAGAAGCGGAACACCGCGGCATTCCGTGGATTCGTTTGAATAAATATTCTCTGTGTCAGTTGGGATATGGTGCTAATCAGAAACGTATACAGGCCACTGTTACCAGTCAAACGGGAAGCATAGGAGTGGAGCTTGCCGGTGATAAAGAAGATACCAAGTTTTTGTTGGAACAGGCAGAAGTTCCTGTTCCCAAAGGCGATATAGTAAGGAGCGAAGAAGGATTAAAAGATGCAGTTGCACGTGTAAAATATCCTTTGGTGGTAAAACCCATCAACGGAAATCACGGACGCGGAATTACCGCCAATATTACCAACTGGGATGATGCCGTTGTGGCTTTTGCTGCTGCAAAAAAAGTATCGAATTCTGTTATAGTTGAGAAATACATTGTTGGTGAAGATTTTCGTTTGCTGGTTATCAATTACAAATTGGTGGCTGCTGCCAAACGCACTGCTGCTCATGTAAAGGGCGATGGCAAATCAACAATACAACAACTGATTGATAAAGTGAACGAAGACCCGCGCAGAGGCTACGGACACGAGAAAGTGCTGACACGCATTGATATCAATGATTTAACCCTCGGCATTCTGGATGCACAGAAATTGACCTTGGAATCAATTCCTAAAAAAGGTGAAATCATTAAGCTGAAAGACACTGCTAACCTTAGTACAGGCGGCACTGCCGAAGATGTTACCGATATTGTTCACCCGTATAACGTGTTTATGTGTGAGCGTATTGCCCGCATCATCGGTCTTGATATTTGCGGAATTGACATTATGACTACCGACATCAGCACACCGCTTCCCGAAACCGGTGGTGCTGTGTTAGAAGTAAATGCAGGTCCCGGTTTCCGCATGCACCTGGCGCCTGCCGAAGGTTTGCCGCGCAACGTTGCAGGACATGTGATTGATATGCTGTATCCTCCGGGTTCTACTTCGCGCATACCTATTGTTGCTGTAACAGGTACCAACGGAAAAACAACTACTACCCGATTAATTGCTCACATTATGAAAATGCGTGGTTACAAAGTTGGTTATACCACTACCGATGGCGTTTATATTCAGAATAAAATGTTGCAGGCAGGTGATTGCACCGGACCCAACAGCGCAGAGTTTGTATTGAAAGATCCTACCGTTGATTTTGCGGTGCTGGAATGTGCCCGTGGCGGATTGCTTCGCGCAGGCTTGGGTTTTAAGAAATGCGACATCGGCATTGTTACCAACGTTGCTGCCGACCATCTGGGTTTAAAAGGCATCCAAACCATTGACCAACTGGCAAAAGTAAAAGGCGTTATTCCCGAATCAGTGTTGCCTGATGGGTATGCAATTTTAAATGCAGATGATGACCGTGTGTATGACATGCGCAAAACAGTAACGTGTAAGGTGGCCCTGTTCTCGATGGACGAAAACAGTGCGCGCATAAAGAAGCACGCTAAGAAGGGCGGTCTTTCTGCATTGTATGAAAACGGTTACATCACTATCTCAAAAGGCGAGTGGAAAATACGCGTTACCAAAGCGGTAAATGTTCCGCTTACGTTTGGCGGCAAAGCAGCGTTTATGATACAGAATGTTTTACCTGCGGTGCTTACAGGTTATGTACAAGGCCTCGCCATTGACGATATAAAAGCGGCACTTGAATCATTCATGCCATCACCGGCACAAACACCGGGAAGGTTGAATATGTTCAACTTTAAAGATTATCAAATCATGCTGGACTATGCGCACAACCCGGCAGGATTGCGTGCCCTGAAGAATCTGATTGAAAAGATGGACGGGCATCCTAAAATCGGAATCATTGCAGGTATTGGAGACAGAAGGGTAGAGGATAACAACGAGATTGGCCGTGTGGCAGCTGAGATGTTTGACGAGGTTATTATCCGCCAGGATAAACACCTGCGTGGAAAAACAGAACAGGAAATCATCACCATGATTCACGATGGAATAAAAAGTGTGGACCCTAAGAAAAAGGTAACCATTATTCCTTCGGAAAAAGAAGCTATTACGTTTGCTATAAAACATGCCACCAAAGGCTGTCTGATTGTTGTATGCAGCGATGTAGTGCCCGAAGCGCTGAACCTTGTTATGAAATTCAAGGAAGAGGAAGCCAATAAATTGTATGAGTTTTCAAAAGCAGATATTCCTAATTTAAATCAATAAAGTAAAAACCCAAAACACTATCTTATAACTATGAAAACAAAACAACTACTTCTTTCTATTGTCCTCATTATTTGTGCAGGTTCTGCCTTTGCGCAATGGTCTAACAAAGGTTTTACTTTTCAGGGTAACGACCGTGAATACAGAATGTATGTTCCTCCTATGTATGATGCTTCAGCACCGGCTTCGCTGGTTCTTGCTTTGCACGGACTGGGTGATAACATGACCAACTTCAGTGGCATAGGCATGAAGAATATTGCCGATACGGCCAATATTATTTTTGTTGTTCCGCAGGCTCTGGCTGATCCTATAGCAGGTACTGCATGGAATTCAGGTGCAGGTTTTTTTGGTTATTTCCCAAATAGTTCAGTTGATGATGTGGGGTTTATCAATGCCCTGATTGATACCATTTCGGCAAACTATGCTATCAATTCGCAAAATGTTTTTTGCTGCGGTTTTTCTATGGGTGGTTTTATGACTGAGCGTTTGGCCTGCCAGCTGAGCCATAAAATACGTTCGTTTGCTTCGGTAGCCGGAACATTTGGAAGTGCTATCACCTGCGAGCCATGGAGGTCTGTTTGCGTACTGCATTTTCATGGTACTGCTGACGCTACTGTGCCATTTGAAGGAGGTGATTATGGTATCAGTGCCGATTCGCTTGTTAACTTCTGGGTAGAAAATAATCAATGCACTACTGACCCACAGATTGACAGTTTGCCTAACACCATGAATGACGGCTACACCGTTGAAAAATATACCTACGGCAATGGCAACGACAACACACGCGTTAATCTGTATAAGGTAGATGGTGCCGACCATACCTGGCTTACCAATGCCAATGATGTATCGTATTCGGTAGAGATATGGAAGTTCTTCAGCAGCTGCGGTGGCGTTATGACCGGTGTTGAAGATGCACCTCTTGCAAAGGAAATGGAAGTGTTTCCAAATCCTGCAGGTGATTTTCTTACCATTCGTTTTCCCGATTTTGTAAGCGGTAAAAAATACGATGTTACATTAATTGATTTCACCGGAAAAGTTGTGTTATCGTCAACACTGAAAGACGAAAATACACGTGTTGATTTAAAAGCAAGCAACCTTGCAAAGGGTATTTATTTTCTGAATGTTGCAGGACAGAGCAGGAAGGTGGTGGTTGAGTAGAATGCTCAGGCTCTTGAAAGAAATAGAATAAAAAAAGTCCCGCAGTAATGTGGGACTTTTTTTATTTAATAGTTGTTTAAGGTGTGTTTATTTCTGCAAACGGATAACGGTTTTACCTTTTCCGTTTTCAAGTACCAGTAGGTATTGCCCGCCTGCAAGTGAGCCTGCGTCAATGCTTAGCTCATGTTTGCCTGCTGCATAGAATTGGTTTTCACTTATTGTTTTTATTTTTCTTCCCTGCATATCGTAGATGCTGATTTTCAGCACTTCGTTGGTTACAAGTTCAAATGATAACACAGTGGTTTCATTCAAGGGGTTTGGATAAATAAGTGCAGAGGTATTGGCGCTGAATTCAAGTGTACCCAGGTTAAGACCTGAAAGATAACGGGCAACTGCAAAATCATAATCTGTTCCATTAAACATAGTTCCAGCCACTACTATTTTAAGGTCGGGTGTAAGAGCGGTTGCATAAGCGATATCAATAGACGAGGTGAATGCAGTGACCGCTGTGCCTCCTGTTCCGAAGGTGTTATCGAGCGCACCGTTTGTGTTAAACCTGACAAGCGCAAAATCTTCGGAGCTGTTGTTGAATGAAAATCCCGCGCCAATTATTTTTCCATCGGGTTGCAGCAGAACTGAGTATGCCACTCCTCTAAATACTGCTGCTACTGTTGTGGTAATACCGTCACCATCAAAGCCGGTATCAAGTGTGCCGTCTGTTTTGTAGCGCAGCACGGCAAAATAGTTTGTTCCTCCCACCTGAGCATAACCTGCAGCAAGTATTTTTCCATCGGGTTGCAGGGCAAGTGAGTAGGCTTGTGAAAAATTGTCACCAGCATTAGTGGTTATTTTACCGTCAACGCTGAAGGTATTGTCTAAGTTTCCGTCTGCAGTATAGCGGGCAAGGGCGAATAAAGAACTTGATCCATCCCGGAATTCGCCTGCCGCTACAATTTTACCATC
This sequence comes from Chitinophaga pinensis, assembly GCA_945861685.1. GTDB lineage: Bacteria > Bacteroidota > Bacteroidia > SXHM01 > SXHM01 > SXHM01. The sequence goes on from CAMAVO010000053.1 coordinate 9,678, forward strand.
TGCCTGCACGGCAAGGGCGTTAATTGTTGCAGAAGTCATGTCGTTACCAAATGAGGTTGATACTTTTCCATTGGTGCCAAAACTGTTGTCAAGTGTTCCATCGGCATTGTAGCGGATAAGTGCAAAGTCGTTGCTGGAGGGGTTGTTGGTTTGTCCTGCGAGTATTATTTTGCCATCAGCTTGCAGAGCTGCTGTATAGCATTGGTTGTTAGCGCCTGAGAAATCGGTGCTTACTTTTCCGTCAACACTAAAGGTAAGGTCTAAGCTGCCATCGCTGTTGTAGCGTGCCATTGCAAAATCGTAATCGCTGTTAATGACGGTGCCGGCCATAATAATTTTGCCATCGGGTTGTATTAGTATGCTATAGGCGCGGTCTGAACCTGCGGTAAAATTGGTGGTTGCTTTTCCTATGGTGCCAAAGGTTGCATCAAGTGTGCCATCGGTGTTATAGCGCGCCATTGCAAAATCTTCGTCAAGGGGGGGGCTGCAATATCCTGCTGCAATTATTTTTCCATCGGTTTGTACAGCAGTGGCATAAGCAGTTTCAATGCCTGTACCAAAGGTGGTGGTCAGTTTTCCATCGGCATCAAAATCGCTGTCAAGGTTTCCGGGTTGGGCATTTGCAGAGCCAGCAAATAGTAGATAGCAAATAGTAAAAAGTAAATAGTAGTGGTTTTTCATAGTTGACGGGTTTGGTGCAAAGGAAAGAATTTTATGCAGATGCTATAACACCGGAGGATAGTGTAGTTTATTTATTATCAGCTTAATTCAGGTTTAAATAAAAAAGAGGCCACACAGTAGGGGCATAAAATTTTATGCCCCTACGTGAGCCTCTGTGCAACCTCCGTCTGTTCTCTGTGTAATAAATCTACACCGCCATTTTACTCGCCACCAAACTCTATGTTTTTGCAGACCAATTTGTTCTTTGCTGTCCCTTTTCTATTTTCTAACTACCCCTCAAAAACAAAATACAACCCGGCCATGATAAGACAAATGGCAACTCCTGTGAACCCAAATAAAATAGGGTAATAAAACTCAGGAAATGGATTCAGGATAGAAAGTAGGCAGCTAATAAATCCAAGAAAGGCACCTACGCCTAAACATATAAAACCGTTAAACTGTTGTTTGGCGCTGCGCTGTTTTTTATACTCTTTTAAATAAAGTTCAATAACATCAGCTTCCAAACCTTTTGCCTGCAGATTTTCTTCTACTTGTTTGGCTGTGTAATTGAAATTAAGCCATTGCTGAATTTCGGCAGTGTTAAGCGATTGATCAGTTGTCATAGCTTTTGGTTTTTGGTTAATACAAAAGGTTAAGGCGGCTTTAAATTATTACATTTTTTGTGATTATCAAATCATATCAGTGTTTTTGTATTTGAAATATGGGTATTATTCACTCATTTGTTAGTAAATATTAACACCTTCAGGAAATAAAACGCCTACTTTTGAAAATCTAATTATTTCTCATTCCAACTAGTGGACTATATACTTCTCTCTTGCAAAATAATGCCGTCCAATCCTGGCATTGATATAATAACGGCTGAGCTGGCTGATATAGATTTTGAAAGTTTTGAAGAAACAGAAGAAGGAGTGAAAGCTTATATACAGGAGCGCTACTTTGATGAAGAAAAAGTGAAATCAGTTTTCTCATCATTAGAAAACATTCAGGTTGTATACGAACAGAAATTAATACCCGCACAAAACTGGAACGCAGTATGGGAAAGTAATTTTGAGCCGGTTATCATTGATACTAAATGTTCTGTGCGCGCACCGTTTCATTCCAAGCCTGAAGGTGTTGAATTTGATTTGGTGATAGAACCTAAAATGTCATTTGGAACAGCGCACCACGAAACCACATCCTTGATGATTTCTTATTTGTTGAAAATAAATGTGGAAGGAAAAGATGTGTTGGACATGGGCTGCGGAACAGCAGTGCTGGCAATACTTGCCGGCATGAAAGGAGCAAAAAATATAACAGCAATAGATATTGATCCTTGGCCGGTTGAAAACGCAAAAGAAAACGCCCGCAACAATAATGTGTTGCAGATTGAAGTTATAATGGGAGGAGCGGAGCAACTCGGCAAAAAAATGTTTGATGTTATTCTTGCAAACATAAATCGTAACGTGCTGCTGGCTGATATGGCTACTTATTCAAAGGTGTTAAACAAAAACGGAACTTTGTTTCTGAGCGGATTTTATAAAGAAGATTTAGAACAAATTACTAACACTGCTTTTGAAAATTGTTTGGAATTTGTTTCTTTCGAAACGAAAAACAATTGGACGGCTGCACAATACTTAAAAAAATAATTATCACGGATGATTCAATTAAAACACCTTGCATTAACATTTTTTGCTCTTGTTGTATCGCAATTAGCTTCAGCGCAAACGCCTAAACAATTTACTCACGATAAGGTGAAATTTCTTGCCGAAATGCAGGCTTTTCTTGAATCCAGTAACGAAAAGGAAACCAAAGAATTCTTTAAAATATTTACACCCGTTTGGGAGAGTACTTCAATTTCTGATGTGCAGCGAGAGCGTATTTACACCTTCTGCGAAACACTTTTGAAAAAACGTAAAAAAGCATCGGACTTTAACCTTTACTTACAGGCTATTATGAATTTTGTAAAGTATCAGCAGCCTGTCGGAAACTTTGATCCGTGGATGCTTTCATTAGAAAAAACAATTGAGAAGGAAGCGCGTGGTGGTTTTACAAAATACCTTGAAATAAGTGCCGGACTATTTAAGGATAACACCTTGTATGAGTCGCGCGCTGTGCGCTGGGCTGCCGATAACAATAATTATGTTTTCAGTTTTGATTCTATTCCTGTTATTAGTTTTTCTGCACTTACATTAGCCTGTCATACCAAGGGCGACAGCTCTGTTATTCTAAACACTAAAGGAAAATATTACCCCACCGAAGAAATTTTTAAAGGTGAGAACGGAAGAGTTACCTGGCAGCGTGCAGGTCTTGAACCCGGAAAATGTTATGCTGAATTTGATAATTACAAGATAGATGTTACTAAGTCACAATACAACATCGATTCAGTAACATTTCATAACCCCGATTATTTTAAGGACCCGTTGTTTGGTTTGCTTACAGATAAAGTAAAAGCCAATGTAGATGAGGATAACGCGACTTATCCACGATTTGATTCATATTTAGTAAATCTTCAAATTAAAGATTTGCAAAAAAATGTTGACTATGAAGGTGGTTTCTCTATGCACGGAGCAAAATTCATCGGCTCGGGAAATAAAGCAAACGATGCTATCCTCACTTTTCGTTGGACTAACCCCGATACTAAAATTGAATATAAACTGATTAAAGCACGTGCAAAAAGTTTTGTAATTAAGAAAGACAGAATATCAACTGAGAAGGCCAGCATTACGCTTTATTGGGATAAGGATTCGTTATTTCATCCGGGACTGGAATTGAAGTTTAATATTGAAGATCGCGAGTTGGCACTTATCCGTAATGAACAGGGCATGGGTAAAACTCCATTCTTCGACACTTACCACAAAGTAGATTTGTATGTGGAAGGTGTTTACTGGAAAATTGATGATCCTGTAATTGGTATGAGAATGATCTCGGGTGGTGCAGAAAGTAAAGCCTTGTTTGAGTCTGCAAATTTCTGGGATGATTTTCGTTATACCAAAATTCAGGGATTGGATGATATCAACCCACTTATCAAAATCAAGAAATACTCTGAGATACGAGGAACTAAAATATTGAACGCTTCTGATATTGCAGGTTACTTTAAAATATCAGACTCGGAAATGCGCGGAACATTGATGCGCCTTTCTACTATGGGTTTTTTAATTTACAATGTGGAAACAGATGTGGTTACCATTAAAGACCGTTTGTATGACTATATTAATGCTAAATCAAAGAAAACCGACTACGATGTTATTCAGTTCAATTCTGTTATCAGCAAATACGATAATGCTTCTATTAACCTCTTGAATTTTGATGTTAAAATCAGAGGTGTTGCTCAGATTTTCTTAAGTGATTCTCAGAACGTTTTTATTTTCCCCCGTGAGCAGGAAGTTATACTTCAGAAGAATCGTGACTTCACTTTTGATGGTAAAGTTGTATCGGGTAGGTTTGATATTTTCGGGAAAGAGTTTGCTTTCAATTATGATGAGTTTAAGATTGACATGAAGAAAGTTGACTCATTGCGTATGAAAGTTCCCGAAGGCGAACCTGATGAATTTGGTAAAGTGAAATTAGTTCCGGTACGAACGGTGTTACAAGATCTGGAAGGCGAAGTACTGATAGACCATCCAAACAATAAATCAGGGCTTGAAGATTTTCCGAAGTATCCTGTGTTCAACAGTAAAAGAGAATCATTTGTTTACTACGACAAAAAATCCATACAACGTGGAGCGTATGACAAAGAGCGTTTCTATTTCAGATTGGAGCCTTTTACTGTCGACAGTCTTGACAACTTTACCAAAGAAGGTCTTGCCTTTGATGGTGAGTTTATGTCAGCAGGAATTTTCCCTGACATGAAGGAAACACTCAAACTGCAACCTGATTTTTCACTTGGTTTTGTTAAAGAAACTCCTTCAGAAGGTTATCCTGTATATGGAGGGAAAGGACAATACTCTGCTACCATCAGCCTTAGTAATCAGGGCTTGAAAGGTGATGGAACATTGGACTACCTGACTTCAACCAGCACATCAAAAGAATTTATTTTTTATCCTGATTCTATGAATGCAGTGGCACAGGATTTTGTTCTGCGTGAGCAGGCAGGAGGAGTACAGTACCCCCCTGCAAGTGGTAAAGATGTAGCAATACACTGGGAGCCTAAAAAGGAGCATTTTTATGTTAGTAAAATCAATAGTCCTATTGATATGTACACTTCACAAAGCGTATTGCATGGCAGCCTCGATCTCACGCCAACAGGCCTTACCGGAAATGGTAAAATGGAATTTGTTCAGTCGGAACTGGAGTCGGAAAAGTTTGTTTATCAGTTTGCAGATTTTAGGGCTGATACGTCCAACTTTAAGTTGAAAGGTTCTGATGCAGCTTCGCTTGCTTTTTCAACCGATAACGTAAATGCACACATCAATTTTAAAGAACGATGGGGCGAATTCAAATCAAACGGACAAGGCTCATTTGTTGATTTTCCTGAAAACCAATATATCTGTTACATAGACCAGTTCAAATGGTATATGGATAAAGAGGATATTGAAATTACAACTGGAAGCGACCCGAAAAGTCTGGAAATGGGAGGTTCGAAATTTATCTCTGTTCATCCTGCACAGGATTCGTTACAGTTCATTGCACCATCAGCTCACTTCAGTTTGAAGGATTACACCTTGGCAGCACAGGATGTTAAGAAGATTGATGTCGCAGATGCGGAAATTTATCCTGATGGAGGTGATATCTTAATTCTTAAACATGCCCGCATGCAAACGTTGGAAAGTGCTAAGATTATGGCAAACAGAACAACCAAGTATCATAATTTTTATGATGCAACTATAGATATTACTTCGCGAAAAAGTTACAAGGGAAAAGCTACCTACGACTATGTGGATGTAGCAGGTCAGAAACGTGCGATAAAGCTTGATCCGTTAACAGTTGATTCTGCTTTTCAAACCTATGGAAGAGGTGATGTAGCGGAAGAGGAAAACTTTACGCTTAGTCCTAATTTTAAATATAAAGGAACAGTTGAGCTGTATGCCAGCAAACCGAATTTGCGTTATACCGGCAGTACACGTATCGTTCAGAACTGCGAAGGAATTGGTTCAAGCTGGTTGAAATTTGATGCTGAAATTGATCCTAAAGAGATATTTATTCCGATTGAAAAAAATCCGCGTGATGCAGCAGGAAAAGCAGTTTCAACAGGCATTGCTTTGCAGAAAGATTCTACACGTATTTATCCAACATTCTTATCACCAAAAATCAATACCGGAGATATAGATATTGTAACAGCTGAAGGGTATTTGTTTTATGACAATGCAACTAAGGAATACCGTATTTCTAATAAAGAAAAATTGAGAGGTGCAACAGTTCCCGGCAATTACATTAGTCTAAGCGAAAATTGTATTGCTACAGGACAAGGAAAACTTGACCTCGGAATTAAGTTAGGTCAGGTTGAATTAACTCCTGTTGGTTATGTTTATCATAACATGAATAATGACTCAACCAAGTTTGATATTTATCTTGGTGTGAATTTCTTTTTCAATGATGAAAGTATGCGAATAATGACCGAAAGGCTGGCTACTTTCTTTCCGCCACTGGATGCAGTGTATTATGGCAATAACTACGAGAAAGCTTTGTATGAAATAATGGGCAAAGAAAAAGGTGATAAGAAATTAGCAGAGATGAATTTATACGGTTCATTCAAAAAATTCCCTGAAGAATTGGGTATGAGTTTATTCCTCACGGATGTAAAATTAGAATGGAATACCAATACAAGTTCATACCGTTACAAAGGCTATTTTGGAGTGGGTAGTGCCAACAAAGTTGAGCTTAATAAAATGATGTATGGAATGATTGAACTCACCAAAAAACGGAGCGGTGATA
>CAMAVO010000054.1 GCA_945861685.1 Chitinophaga pinensis
ATAGGTATCAACTTCGATGATTTTGGAGATCAAGGAAATATTCCCATTTCAAAAGCTATTACTTCAGAAGTTATCGGATGGTTCCGCTACAACCTCAACTACTCAGCAGAGGAATACCTTGGCGAACCCAAGGCCCGCATACCTGCCAGCAGCACATGGACCGATGTATTGGGCGGCACCCTGCAAATACGCATGCCTGCCGAAGATGTAATACTTACCTACAAACAACTGCTTAACCTGTTGCAGGGTACCGGTGGAATTCCGGGATTTAAAGCACAGGTTCGCCAGCCGCTGTTTGGGATAGACGAGGTAGTAACGTTTGATGTTCCTGCTTTTGGCAATCCACTAATTGCAGGACTTGATGGTGTTGCCATTGACGGTATTCCATACCGCGATTTCTCTGACCCAACTGATGTTCCCGATGTTCGCTTTTATGTAATCGGCCCTAACGATGATCCTGCTAATGCTGAACTTGGTTCGTATTGGTTTGCATCTGATACCTTCCCGCTTCCCGAAGGTCCGGGCCTGGATTTTATTACCCGCAAAAAAATGTATTTGCACCAGGACGGAACATTGAATGAGAATTCACCTGTTGAAGATGAAGGCTACAACATTTATGTACACGACCCCGATGATCCGATTTATGGTGTGGGCGGTTCTAACATGATTGTGCGCACACCCGATGGCGAGCGCACTTCGCAAGGGCAGTTCAATATCAAAGACCCGCGCTATGCTCAATACACAATCGATCGTCCGGGAGTATTGCAATTTGAGGGCGCAGCAGTTGAAGACTCACTTTGCGTAATCGGTTTCCCTACTATGACTCTTTACGCAAAAACAAATCCGGGCGGTGCAGCTGAAGGCGACCCAACGGATACCGATTTTATGGTGCGTATTGTTGACGTTTATCCTGACGGACGCGAGTTCTTTGTGATTGAAGGCTGCGTGAATGCACGTGCACGCGATTACGTACGCAACTTAGTGGAGCATCCTGAACTGGATAGTGAGTGGCCTTATCCCAATGACCAGACACCTTATACCAATATTGAGGCAGGTAAAATTTACGAATACGTTTTCCCGATGCCTCCTATTGCATACACGTTTGGTGACGGACATAAAATTAAAATCCTTGTCAGCAGCAGTATTTTCAGTCGTTTTCAGGTTAATCCAAACCTGCCTATTGAGGATGGTGAGTTTTTCAGACGCAAACCCGGTGACGGACAAACCTATGTTTATCAGGGTGTGGAAATGGCTCCTCGTATTGCGGTGCAGCGTGTGCACTTTTCGCCTGAGCACCCTACCAACATCAGCTTGCCGATTTACACTAACCTTTACACCGATGTTGCTGATGATGATTCACCTCCGTTGTTTACCTTGGATGCGCTGGTTTATCCTAATCCGGCACAAACGGATGTTACCGTGTTCATGAACAAAAAATCTAACTACGTGGCGCGTGTTATGAATATTGCCGGTGATTTAATTACTACCTCACCGCAATTCAGCGAGCAGATAAAATTAGATGTAAACAAGCTGAGCGCAGGAATGTATTTTGTAGAAGTGATGGATGTGAAGACCGAAGAAAAAGTGGTTAAGAAGATTAATGTGTTGTAAATTATTCTTTTTCAAGAAAAAGCTCTTCAGAAATGAGGGGCTTTTTTTATACTCTGAATCCCAACAAACAAACATCATCAGTTTGTTCATTCAAGTTCTTCCAGTGTAGCCAGGTATTTTCTAATAGTTCTTTTTGGCGGTGCAGGGGGTGCCGCATAATGTTTCTTACCTCATCGCGCAAACGGGCACGGCTGAATTTTTTGTTTTTCCCGCCTCCAAACTGGTCGGTATAACCATCAGAAAACAGATACAGTACATCTCCTTTATGCAGGTCCAATGCAGTTGTAACAAACTGCTGGTCATCGGGCGATTTTCCGCCTATGGAAGTTCGCGTAGCTTTAATTTCGTTCAGGTTTTCGTTGCCGGCAATCCATAAGGGGCGGTGAGCTCCGGCAAACTTTACCTGCATTTTTGCGCGGTCAATGCAAATAAGTGCAATGTCCATTCCGTCATTGCTGGAGCTCAAGGTATCGCTCTGCTTCAGGGCTTTTTTCATTCCAAGGTTCAGCAGTCTTAATATTTCTCCGGGTTCAGAACTTTGTTCGGCAGCCTGTTCCAGTTTGGTAATACCCATCACACTCATCAGTGCCCCCGGAACACCGTGGCCGGTGCAGTCAGCAACTGCTATAAACAACAGATTTTCTTTTTCTGCAACCCAGTAAAAATCTCCGCTTACTATATCCTTGGGTTTATACAAAATGAAATGTTCGGGGAGCAGTTGGTTAATGTCGTTGTACTTTGGCAACATGGCTTCCTGTATGGTGCGGGCATAAGCAATGCTATCAGTAATGTCTTTTTTCTGCTGCTCAATCTGCTGCTTCTTATCTTCTATTTCGCGGGTGCGTTCTACCACCTTTACCTCCAGTTCGCGGTTTACCTGCGTTTGTAAATGCTCGTTCTTTTTCAATTGCTCAATCAGCTCGTTGGCAAGGCGGGCACGGGTTTCTACGGTGCGTATCCGTTCAATCTTATTAGCACACAGCGAGGCAATGGTGGTTAAAATACGCTGGTGACGCTCGGTAAAAAAACCTTTATCGGGATGTTCCGAATCAATAACACCAAACACTTCGCTGCCGCTTTTGATGGGTATTGCAATCTCGGAAAGGCGGGCTTCGTCATCCACAATGTAGCGCTTGTCCGTGGAAGTGTCGGCAATTATTTCGGCAACACCGGAAGCAGCTACACTGCCCACTATTCCCTTACCTATCTCTACCTCAATGGGGTTGTATATCTCATAATCCTTGGGGTTTTTAATTCCGTAGGCCGCCTTTTGAATCAGCCTTTTTCCGCTTTTGTCCTTGAGGTAAACTACACAATCCACAAAGTTTAGGCGCGAAATGCAGTTCTTTGCCAGATCCCATAACACCTCGTCCACGGTATTGGGGTTGAACAACGAAACCGAGAAATAATTAATGGCCATTTCAATCTCAAGGTTAAAGCGTTGCTCCTCCTCACTCTTTTTCAGCTCCATGTAAGCGGTGTTCAGTTCGCGTGTGCGATCGTTTACCTGTTGCTCTAATTTTTGTGCAGCCTTCTGCAAATTTTCCGACTCATGGCGGAACTGGATATTACGCATCTCCAGCAGTTTTTTCTCGCTCACCACCTGCTCTCTTATGGCAAAGAAGGTGCAATGGTGTTCAAATGCTTTTTTATGGTCGCCCATATTGCTGTAGGCTTCGGCAAACATGCGGTGCGTTTCGGCAAGGTCGGCTTTTACGTTTACCTTCTCAGCCAGCACACGTGCCTGCTCCAGTAACTCAATTGCCTGTGCATTGTTATTACTTACCAGTTCCATTCGGGCAAGCATCATTAAATCGGCAACTACAATAGGATGATAATCTGTTGCACGGCCTGCAATAAGACTTTTTTCTATTGTTGTTTTTGCTTCTGCATAGCGTTTGTTGAGGAGATAAACCTCGCCAATATTGCACAGAACAATAGCTTCCATGCGTGGACGGTCGCCAATTTTTTCAAGACATTCAGTAAAAAGCGCAAGGGCTTTGTCATAGTCGCCCAGCTTTATATAGGTATCGCCCGTGTTGTTCAATGAGCGAACATAACCTTCTTCGTCTCCGGCTTCTTTGCGTAATTGCAGGCTGCGCAGGTTGGCCTGCAAACGATTATCAATATCTCCCAGGTAGTCATAAATGCCTCCAAGGGTGTTCAGTGTTATAGCTTCGTTTATTTTATCGCCCGTTTCGCGAAACAGCGAACAGGCATGCAAGGCCTTTTCATACGACTCGGCATACAAGGCTAATGACAATGCCGAAATACCAATAGTGCGCTGACTTTCGGCTAATCCTTTTTTATAGTTCTTAGCAGAGGCAAGGTGAAAAGCTTTGTTGGCAATATCATACGACTTGCGCATATCGGTTTCGCGCAAATCCCAGGCCTCTGCATTGAGCCTGTCAATTAATGCCACATCTGCGTACTGCTTTTCTTTAATCATATGGGTTTTCGCAACTCAAATCCTAATTGTATTAACAGTGATACGCAATAATCAAGTTCTTGTTGCTTTACCATAACATAATCATTTGAAAATGTGGAAACCATCAAAATATCAATCCTATTTTCTGCCATGGATCCCAGGCGCTCCATTTCTGAAGACTGTTTACTTCATTGAAAATTTTAGCAGCCGGTGCATTAATAACAATGCTGCGCTCCACAGGCACCTTTGATGGAAGAACCAGCGAAACAAGCAGCGCCAATACTATGATGCCGCCAATTACAAGTAATACTTTTTTTAACATGATATTTAGTTTTTAAGAGTTAATAATTAGGCTTTAGTTGTAACGAAAGTATAAAAATTCATTTAAATCAAAACACTAATGCTGAACGTAGTTGGCAGATATTATTTAGTTTTGAAAAAAATATCTGAATGAAACACTCCTGTATCTTGCTTCTTACCTCTTGTTTCCTGTTTCTTTTCGGAAATGCTCAGGAAGTTCTTTTGCATGAAGAAGTAACAGTCGATACCATTACCCCAACCTTTGGCCCAAACTACCGCAATTTTCTTCATTCATTTATGGGCTATGGTGCTACCTTTGGCGGAACCGAAGGGCCGGGAACAGCCATCCGATATGGCAACTCAGGCAATTTTCTTTTTGGTCTCCGTTATAAATACCGTGTCAGTAATTTTTTCTCGTGGGGTACCGATGCCTACTATAGCGGACTATTTTATGCTATTAAACAAGACTCGAGCAAAGTATTTCCCGATACACTTATTAATGACAAGGAACGCCTCACCTTTCACAACCTGAGTATAGCGCCCTACCTGCGATTTAACCTTGAAAAGAAACGCGGAAACCGTGTAGGCAATTTCATTGACATTGGCGCTTATGGCGAGTGGACCTTCCGCCTTTCGCAGTTCACGAGAAACAAACTTCCCGATGGAAGAGTGGTGCGTGCTACCGCCACCGGTCTTGATTATTACCACGCTTTGAATTACGGAGCAATGGCGCGACTGGGTTTTAACCGTTGGATATTTTTTGCTTCGTGGCGCTTTTCAGATTTATTCAAAACTTCAAAAACCCACCCTTTCTTGCCACCTGAATTACCAAGACTTACTGTTGGAGTGCAGGTTGGGTTTTATTAAAACCCGTCATTGCGAGGAAGGAACGACCGAAGCAATCTCCTGATTAAACTACTGCATATTATAATGAGATTGCTTCGGGTGAAAAACCCTCGCAATGACGAAAACTACTTTGCGTTCTTCTTCTCCAGCGCAGCTTTCACAAACTTCACAAACAGCGGATGTGGTTTTGCAACCGTACTCTTATACTCAGGATGGTATTGAACACCAATAAACCAGGGATGGTTTTTAAGTTCAACCATTTCCACTAAATTGTTATCAGGATTTATTCCCGAAGCAATCATTCCTTTTTTCTCGTATTCTTTTAGGAAGGCATTATTAAACTCATAGCGGTGACGGTGGCGCTCGCTGATATTCTCTTTTCCGTAAACCGAAAATGCTTTTGTCCCTTTTTTGATTTTGCAGGGATAAGCACCTAAGCGCATGGTGCCGCCTTTTGCCGTAATCTTCTTCTGCTCCTGCATCATATCAATCACCTTGTGCTTTGATTTTGGGTTCATCTCCGATGAATGAGCATCTTTAAAACCAAGCACGTTTCGTCCAAACTCAATTACCGCACATTGCATTCCCAAACAAATTCCCAGGAATGGAATATTGTTTTCGCGGGCATATTTTATGGCAGTTATTTTTCCTTCAATTCCTCTATCGCCAAAACCGGGTGCAACTAGAATTCCTTTCAGCTTGCCCAATTTTTCTTCTACATTTCCGGGAGTAATACTTTCTGAATGTATCCATTCTAATTTTACTTTGCACTCATTTGCAACACCTGCATGAATAAAGGATTCAGCAATGGATTTATAAGCATCTTTCAACTCAATGTATTTACCTACCAAACCAATGCGCACTTCGTGGGCAGGGTTCTTGAGTTTATGAACAAAATCAATCCATTGTTTTAAATCCGGCTCTTTCTTCTGAGGAAGATTTAGTTTTGCAAGAGCCACTTTGTCCAATTCTTCCTTTAGCATCAGCAATGGAACATCGTAGATGCTTTCCGCGTCCAATGATTCAACAACTGCGTTGATAGTAACGTTACAGAACAATGCAATTTTTCTGCGCATGTCTTTAGGTATGTGGCGCTCAGAGCGACAAACCAATATATCAGGCTGAATACCAAATTCCAATAATGATTTAACGGAGTGTTGTGTTGGCTTGGTTTTCAACTCACCCGCAGCAGCAAGATAAGGAACCAAAGTCAGGTGAATATCAATAAGGTTTCCGTGACCCAATTCCCATTTTAATTGACGCACAGCTTCAATGTAAGGTTGAGATTCAATGTCACCAACCGTGCCGCCAATTTCAGTAATTACAATATCAAACTTGCCTGTTTGTCCAAGCAGTTTAATTCTGCGTTTTATTTCATCTGTTATGTGCGGAATCACCTGAACTGTTTTTCCAAGATAAGCACCTTCGCGCTCTTTATTAATAACGGTCTGGTAAATTCTTCCGGTAGTTACGTTGTTGTCCTGCGATGTTGGAACATTCAGAAAGCGCTCGTAATGTCCAAGGTCAAGATCAGTTTCGGCACCATCGTTGGTTACAAAACATTCACCATGCTCATACGGATTAAGTGTTCCCGGATCAACGTTAATGTAAGGATCAAGTTTTTGGATTGTTACTTTATAACCTCTTGCCTGCAAAAGTGTTGCAAGCGATGCAGAAATAATTCCTTTCCCCAATGAGGAGGTTACTCCTCCCGTAACGAAGATATATTTAGTAGAAGACATAGTAGTTTGAAATGTTACGGGGTTCAAAGTTATTAAAATAGTTGGGGCGAATAATTAAAAACACTTATTGAAAGTATATTTGTTGCGTGAGCGAAGCAAAAGAGGCGCATCTTAAAAATATTATTTCTGCTCTGCCCGACAATCCGGGCGTGTATCGCTTTTCCAATGAAGAGGGAATTATTATTTATGTTGGGAAAGCACGCAATCTGAAGAAACGGGTAAGCAGTTATTTTAACCGCGAGCAATACGAAAATCGTAAGACCTGGGTAATGGTGAACAAGGTTGCAGATATTGCATACACAGTTGTTGAAACCGAATTGGATGCCCTTCTTCTTGAAAACAGCCTGATAAAAAAATATCAGCCACGCTATAATATCCGTCTCAAAGACGATAAAAGTTTTCCATGGATTTGTATCCGTGACGAACATTTTCCGCGTGTTTATGCCATGCGCAATCCGGTTAAAGATGGTTCAACTTATTATGGTCCTTATGCAAATGTGAAGATGATGCATGCCGTGCTGGAGCTGGCACGCAGGCTTTATCCAATCAGAACATGTAATTTGAATTTGACTGAAGAAAATATAAAGGCAAAAAAATTCAAAGTGTGTTTGGAATACCAGATTGGTAATTGCCTTGGTCCTTGTGAAGGTTTGCAAAGTGAGCAGGAATACAATGAAAATCTGCAACAGGTAAAACATATTATCAAAGGAAATATCCGTTCAGTTTTGGAGCACCTTGAAACGCAGATGAACGATTTTGCTGTAAAATTAGAATTTGAAAAGGCTCAGGTTGTGAAGCACAAACTTGATATGGTGGAAAAGTTCCGCGGTAAGTCAACTGTTGTGAATCCCGCAATTGGCAAAGTGGATGTGTTCAGCATAATGAGTGATGAGAAAAATGCTTACGTGAATTTTATGCGCGTGGTCGATGGTGCTATTGTTCAAACACACACACTGGAACTGAACAAACGATTGGATGAAAGTGATGAAGAATTACTTTCGTTCGCAATCGGTGAAATTTTTGAACTCTTCGGCAGTGAGATGAAAGAAGCGATAGTTCCTTTCTTACCTGATATGGAATTTCCAAGTGTTGAGTTTTTTGTCCCTCAGCGCGGTGACAAAAAAAGTCTGCTCGAGCTTTCGTTGCGCAATGCAAAATATTTCCGACAAGACAAGCTGCGCATACAGGAAAAAATAAATCCCGAGCGCCATACGCAGCGCATATTGGAGCAAATGAAAGTTGATTTGCGGATGAAAGAATTGCCCACACACATTGAATGTTTTGACAATTCCAACATACAAGGTGCACACCCTGTTTCTGCAATGGTGGTTTTCAAAAATGCCAAGCCGGCTAAAAAAGATTACCGTCATTTTAACATACGCACAGTGGTAGGTCCTGATGATTTTGCATCCATGGAAGAAGTAATTACCAGACGCTACTCACGTTTGCTGGAAGAAAATCAACCAATGCCGCAACTCATTATTATTGATGGCGGCAAAGGACAACTGAGCAGCGCATTGCAAAGTCTTGAAAAATTAGGACTGCGCGGAAAGATCACTGTCATCGGCATTGCAAAAAAACTGGAAGAGATTTATTTCCCTGGAGATTCGCTACCGCTTTATATTGACAAGAAATCGGAAACACTGAAGGTGATTCAATATGCGCGTAACGAGGCACACCGCTTTGGAATTACTCACCACCGAAATCGCAGAAGCAAAGCAACCGTAAAAACTGAACTGACTGAAATTAAAGGTATCAGCAACATTACAGCACAGAAATTATTGAAAGCTTTTGGTTCAGTAAAGAAACTCAAAGAAGTTTCGGAAGAAGAGATTTCAAAAGTGATTGGAAAGGCAAAAGGGAAATTGGTAGCCGAACATTTTAAATAGACATCTCGTCACCCTGAACTTGTTTCAGGGTCTTTCTTACAGAGATGCTGAAACGAGTTCAGCATGACGAAACTTACTACTTCCTATGATTTTTAATCTTATCCATAAAACCACCAAACAAAATCTGCTTCACGCCCTCCTGAGTTAAAAATTCATGAGGAAAGCCTAACTCAATTTTGCTCACTTCATTCAGTCTGTATATTTGTTCCTGACTGAGTTTAACATCAAGACACTTAAGGTTGTCTTTTAATTGTGCAGCATTTCTTGCGCCTACCACAGGAATTACAACACCTTTATGATTCATAACCCATTGCAATGCTACATTTCCTGCTGAACAGCCAATTTCTTCTGCAATCTTAACCACCTCGGCAGCAATAGCCACTGAACTTTCGTTTATTCGTTTACTTCCTTCTTTTATTCGTTTCGGGTCATCACTTTTGGTGAGGTATTTTCCTGTCAGCGCACCGCCTGCAAGGGGAGCCCAGGCAGTAGCAGCCAAACCTAATTCATTTGCCATTGGCAACAAGTCGCGCTCGGCATCGCGGGTAATTAAACTGTATTCAACCTGAATTCCAGCAAAGGCAGTCCAGCCGCGCAATTCGGCAATAGCATCGGAGCGTGAAATAATCCATGCCGGTGTGTCTGAAATAGCAATGTGTAAAACTTTTCCTGAACGCACCATATCATCCAAGGGGCGCAATACTTCTTCAATGGGTGTAGTGAAATCCCATGCGTGAACATAAAGCACATCCACATAATCCAAACCCAAACGTTTCAGACTTCCATCTAAAGTTTGAACTAAGTTTTTGCGGTGATTCCCGCTGTCGTTTATTCTGCCGATTTTGGTGGCAAGACTGTATTTTGTAGCAACAACAAGTTCATCTCTTCTTCCGCTTTCTTTTACAAATTCACCAAGAAATTTTTCGCTTGTGCCTTCGGTGTAGCGGTTGGCAGTATCAATAAAATTACCTCCTGCCTCTAGGAAAGTATTGAATATGTTACGGCTTTCTTGTTTATTGGCTCCGTATCCCCATTCTTCACCAAAAGTCATGGTACCAAGGCAAATTTCAGATACACGTAAGCCTGATTTTCCAAATAGTTTGTAGTTCATGTTTTGTGAGATAGAACGCAGATTGTATCTGATTTTTATGATTTGCGCAGATTGAAATCATAATGAATCTTAATCATCATAATAATCTGCGTTCCATTTTTAGTTCCACATCAGTTCCGGGAAACGTAATGTTTTGCTTTCCACAAAAGCCAACTCATCAATTTTCACTTTCATGAATTTGAATAAAGGGAAACGCTTAATAACTCTGCGCACATGGTCTTCGTCTTTTGCAGCGAAAGCAATCCACAACTTTGAACGGTCGGCAGAGAGCGAATAATTAAGAATGATATTTTTTTCCACCAAACGGTTCACAACAAATCGTTGTTGAGGAATGAGTGAAATAAATTCTTCCGTTAATGTTTCGGGAAGAAGGATGGTAGCCATAAACTTTTGCATCGTAAACTTTTTTGATGAATGTTTGTTTATTAGGTATCGCAAATTTAATTCAATTAATTTGCATTTCATAGAATAAACTTCAATAGGTAACAAATGGCAATAACAATTGTTCCGAAAGAAAAACAGGCAAGCGGTCAGTTTAACGGTGGCGCTATCATGGAAAAAAAACCAATCGGCTTTCCGCAGGATGGAGGTGGCGTGAAAGCCTATTCTAACCTTTTTTACTGGGCACATGCCTGGAGCGATAAAGGAAGCCTCATAGGCGAACATCCACATAAAGGCTTTGAAATTTTATCGTTTGTGCTGGAAGGTGATATTGAACATTACGACAGCAAACTGCGCGGCTGGAGGCCTTTAAAGAAGGGTGATGCACAAATTATACGTGCCGGAAACGGAATTTCACATGCCGAAAAAGTAAATGCAAAATCAGAGATTTTTCAAATATGGTTTGACCCCAACCTTGAAAGGACATTGACAAAACCTGCTACTTATAATGATTACCGTGATGCTGAATTTCCGGTTACCAAACAAAACGGAATGAGTATTAAAATATTTAAAGGCGAAAATTCACCGTTGCAAATGGATACAGAAGGAGTAACAATAAAAGAATTTACATTGAGTGAAGGAGATCATAAATTGCCACTTGACAAGGATTCTGTTTACTCGATATTTGTTGTGGATGGAACTGTTCTGGCAGAAAACGATCTGATGAACAAAGGCGACTATGCAATTATTAAAGAAGTAGAAAGCGCTAATATATCTGCTTCGGTTGAAAGTAAATTATTTGTGATTGAAACGCCCCTAAGTCCAAGTTACAGGACGTATGCGGAGATGTATATGTAATCTCTATTTAGGGTTGTGTTAAATAAATACTAAGATTTTTTGCAATCTCCTCATACGCTTTCCCGTTCGGGTGCGGGTCGCTGTAATGACTGCGGCATTCTGTTGAGTTTATATCAAAGAGCAGCGAGTAATCCACAAAATCAATATTACGTTTGGCGAGCAGTGCAGCTAGTTCTCCTGAGCATTTTGAGCCCGGGCAAAACAGTACGACAAACTTTGAACCCGGAAAATTTTTCTCAAATTCTTTTTTGCTTTCTTTAATTATAGCTGCAGCTAATTTAAAATCACCATCGCTAATGCTGAACGGAATTTCCAAATCCAGAATATCTATAATGGCACTGTTGGTAAGGACTTTGTAAAAAAGAGTTTTCCATTTTCTACCGGTTTTGAAAGTGCCTGCTTGTTGTAATTTCTTTTCATCATCTAAGAAGAAATACGGAAAATTTTCGCCCCAAAGTTTTATTATTCTGCGTGAGCCAACTAAACGATTGAGATGATTGTCAATGAAAAAATAAATCAGGATTCCCTGCTTCTGTTTTATTTCTTTGGGGGCTATTTTTTCTCTCGTCTGTAATAATAAATGCTGTGTTCCGTAGCCTGAAACTCCGAAGTTGTAACCTTTATATCCGGACATTTTTTGTTGCAGAAAAGAAGAAAGGGTTTCGTCTTCCTTTACTCCGTACCCAAAAGCAAAGGAACAACCTGCAACTGCAATGAACTTGTCTTTTACAATTGTGTCCGGTGAAGTTTCTCGTCTTGAGAAAGAATCGATTTTATAGTTCTGCTCATAAATCAAACTATCGTTTACAAGGTAGCGATGATTAATGATTTTATTTTCGGGAAGGCGGTAAGCAAATATGCTGTCGGGAACAGTTGGCTGGGGTTTCCATTCTGTCACATCCTTAAATGGCGGTTTGTAAAAATGTTTGAAATAATAGCGTGTTCCGAATTCGGCACAACAGAAAACTATAAACGAAACAAACAAGCCGAAATAGAGTGCAGATAGCTTGGGATGCCTCACCCCCTGCCCCTCTCCAAAGGAGAGGGGAGCAGAGAGAAATAAAAAAATTATGAACGGAATTATGAAAATTACAGAGGCAAAAAAAACAAGAAAGCGCACAAAATAATCTACCTCGCGTTCAGTGGGCAATACAAATTCAAACGCCCATTCGTTCAGCGCAAGAGCTAATAGAAAAAGAATAAACCCGAATATCCGTGCAGAGATTTGCAAGCGATTTTTTCAGGTAAAGATAAGAAGTAACAGAAACTATTTTCCTGCCACTACAATCTTTTCCGTCACATCCAAATTATCAGAAACTAAATGCAGGAAATAAATACCTGAGCTAAGAGAAGAAATATCTATGATTGATTTTTGACCTTCGACTACGCTCAGGGTGACAACAACTTGTCCTAATGTATTTCTGATTTCTGATTTTGCATTTTCGATTCCGTTTGGCAATTGAATATTCAATAGACTTGAGGCAGGATTAGGATAAATTGAAATCCCTGCTTCCTGTGCTTCGCTGATGCCAACTGAACCCGTAATATTTATGTCATCTATGTAAAGGAAGTTGCCTCCGCCACAAGTGAATTCAAATTTAAAACGGACGTTATCTGACGCTGCAACATTGGTTGGCAGGCTTACTTCTACTTCTTTCCACTGGCTTAGTGATGTAGGATAAAGCGGACCATTTTGTGCAGTAACAGTTCCTAATGCTGCGTTTGAACTTACCCAGCGCGTTGCCCATGTTTCACCGCAATTAGTAGAAACCTGTACACGCAATCTGTCTGTATTATCAGTGGTGCGCTGCGCAAATGCATAATTAAAAGTCATAGTAGGATCGGTTACCATACCCAAATTATAACTTGGGCTTATCAAATCATCAACTTCTCCAACGGTATTTGAATAGTTATTCATTCTTACCGAAGCTGCTCCTGAATATTTATAAGAAGTATTTCTGTCCCACGTGTAAGCCGTTGCATAATTTACAATTGTCCAATCGCTTGAGAAACCGGAAGCAGATTCGAATCCTTCGCTGTAAAACTGTGCATTAAACATAGCATCACCGCTTACGTTTACATAATTGGTGCGAGTGAAACTGTCACTTCCTGTATTGTTGCTTGCAGTAAGTGTTGCACTGTAAGTTCCTGCTGTGTTATAAGTGATAGTTGGATTTTGTTCGGTTGAAGTTGAAGGTGTTCCTCCGGGAAAAGTCCAATCCCATGAAGTAGCATCACCGCCCCATGAAATGTCGTTATAGGTAATGGTTCCACCTTCGCAAACCTGCTGAACAGTTGATGCAAAATCTGCAGTTGGTGCGCATATATCCAAAATCAAATCGTTGGTTCCTGTGGCAGTAAGATTAGAACCTGATATAAGTGTTGAACGGTAATTTGAGAACGTGCTGTTGAAAATATTTTTCTGTCCGTTGGTGAAAGTTATCTGACAATTGTCGTTTGAGTAGTCCATGTAATTCTCAATCATATCAGGCTTGTCAGGATTTTCGTTGGTGCAGGAGTTGATGCTGAAATCACAACCAAAATTTGCATCAGCAGCTTTTGGTGTATCGCTAACACCATCACCACTTCCCTGACAACCACCTGAAAATGTGTGGTCAAGGCCAAGGTAATGACCAATTTCGTGTGTCAGTGTTCTGCCTGTTCCACCACTTGTTCCTATTGTTCCAACTCTGTCAGCACGCACAACAATTCCATCAATTTCAGGACCCCAGTTTACAACATCAGGCAGATAGGCATAACCAAGCGTAATAAATCCGGGCTCGCTTCCTCCTATAGATTCAACAGTCCAGACATTAAAGTATTTGTTGTTGGGCCAGCGGCTTAATCCTTTTACATTATCGTCTGCATCGGTAGTAAGGCTTGAATACACGCGCACAATTCCTTCGGTGCAATTTCCGTTCGGGTCTTTGTTAGCCAAACGAAATTCTATTTCGGAGTTTGCTGAAACGGAAGCAAAAGTGGAACGCAGATTTCCCGCATCGGGATTAGTTAAACTGAAGTCCTGATTTAATTGTGTAATGGCAGATTGTATTTGCGCTTTTGAAATGTTTTCAGAACCATTCTGGTGAATTACGTGAAAAACCACAGGAATTATTCTGGTAGCTGCACGGTTTTCAATCGGGGTTACATCTGCGTGTGCACGCTCCTGACGGTAGGCTTCGCGTTGTTCTGCAATTGCAGGGTTTTCTGTAATCTTTTTAGCATACATAAAATCATTGCCGCAATTCGTCTGTTCCTGAGCTATGGAAATGTGTGCAGTGAAAATGAAAGAAGCAAAAACTGCCGTTGAAAAAATGGATTTAAAATTCATGTGATTTAGAAAAATAAAATTTTGCGGACGATGATTGAATTAGTTGTTTTCAGATTCAGGAAATAAATTCCTGAAGCGTTTAGTTCGTTTTTACTGATAACAATGGAATGCACTCCTTTGTTCAATTTTGAATTGAGAATGGTTCTAACTGTTTTTCCGGTAATGTCGTTTACTGAAAGTTCAACCTGTTCATCAGTATTCAATGTAAAGTTTACAAATACAGTATTATCCGAAGGATTTGGAAACACGCTGAAATCGTTTTCTGAAATTACTTCTTCCACTCCCACAGGACCTGTTAAATTGATATCATCAATGTAAACATTATTACCTCCATCGCTGGTGGCTTCAAACTTAATAAGCACGTTATCCTGTGTTGCAAAGCTGCTCAGGTTAACCGAAATCTCTTCCCACTGGCTCTGCGCAGTTGGGGTAAATGATGAACTGGATGTACCCACTGTTGCAAGGTCTGCGCCCGCTTTGTTGTAACGTGTTTGCCATGTTTTTCCGCAGTTGGTTGAAATCATCACTTTCAATCTGTCTTCGCTGGCAGAGGTGAACTGTGAACCAGGGCGTTGTGCATTCGCCACTTTAAAACGCAATGTTGGCGGTGTGCTGATTGCCGTAAAATCAATAGAAGGAAAAACCAAGGCATCAACTGCGCCTGTTGTGTTTCCTGTGAAGTTGGAGATTTTCATGCACTTTGAACCGGAGTAAGCAGCGTTAGAAACCTGCTGCCAGGTGGTGGTAACATTTCCTTCGTTGAAAATCAGCCACTCGTTGTTGGTGTTATCGCCTTCAAAGCCTTCAAAAAACTGCCAGTTGCTGATGGTAGCGTTTTCGGGACTTACATAAATATAAGAGTTAATGGTTTTTGAATCGTTGCCTTGCGTGTTGGTAACAGTGAGTGAAACATTGTGAAAACCGGGAGTACTGAACTGAATATTTGGCGAAGCACTTGCTGAGCTTGTCGGGTTTCCGGTTGGGAAACTCCAGGCACGTGTATCAATGGTTCCGTTGTATGAATTGTCTGTAAAGTTGACAAGATCACCCTGACAAACCATTGTGTTTTCTGCATAAAAATCGGCAACAGGTGCGCAGGCAACTACAGGTGTTCCATCCGTTCCGGTTGCAATAAGATTTGCAGATGAAACCAAGTCTTCACGGGTTCCGGTAAGCGTTGCATCAAACACATCTTTTTGTCCGAGGGTAAATATATTCATGCACTCGTCATTGGCGTAGTCCATGTAATTTTCAATCATGTCGGGCAGGTCGGGATTATCATTTGTGCATGAGTTTGCAGTAGTATCACAACCAAAACTTGCATCAGCAACAGGAGGTGTGTCATCTATCTGCTCACCGAAGAAACCTCCGGTGCAACCACCCTGAAAGG
>CAMAVO010000055.1 GCA_945861685.1 Chitinophaga pinensis
GGTAAAATCAATGTGCGGATAAATGATAGTAGTTGGTTGTGGTGAAGCACTGAAATTGGCCACCGGTTTGGGATGCACGGTAATCATATTGGCAATGGTATCGGAATTATCGCAACCGTTGCCTGATTTTACGTGCAGTATAACACTGAACACACCGGCAGTATCAAAAACATGTAACGGATTTTGAACAGAAGAAGAATTGCTGTCACCAAAATCCCAGAGCCACCATACAATGTTATAGCCGGGAGGAATGATGGAGAGGTCGGTAAAATTAACAGCAAGCGGCTGACAGCCTTCTATAATATCGGAAGTAAAATCAACATCAGGAGCAGGGAAAACTTCCACAGGTAAAATGGTATCAGCAACACAACCGCTGTCGGAAGTAACGCTGAGATTTACATTAAAAATACCTGCATTAGCATACGTATGAAACGAATTTTGCAGCGTAGAAGTGCTGCCATCGTTGAAGTTCCAGTTCCATGCAATGTTATTGCCGAAAGGAATAGACGATAAATCGGTGAAGGCTGTGGTAGTGCCCAGACAAACTGCAGTTGCAGAAAAATTTACATCAGGAACTGCATTGACAATAACGGAATGTGTGATGCTTGCCTCGCAACCAAAATCACTGGCAACGGTGAGCGTAACATCAAAAATGCCATGCGTTGAGAATGTGTGAAGAGGATTGGAGTTATTGGTAATAACACCGTTGTCGTTAAAATCATAGGTCCATGATTCAACACTGCCAAAAGCTATTCCGCTCAAGTCGGTAAATGCAGTTGCTGTTCCGTAGCAAGCTGTTGTTGCAGAAAAATCGGGTTCGGGAATGGGGTACACTGCAATGTTATTAAAGGCAGTATCGCTGCAACCACCCAGCGAAGTAACAATGAGTGAAACAGAATAAAGTCCCATGTCAGCATAGTTATGTGCAGGCGGGTTGCTTCCTGAAAATACGGGCGAGCCATCACCAAAATCCCAATCCCATTGGGCAAGACTGCCGGTGGCGATAAAACTCTGGTCGGTGAAAGTTGCATCCTCATTCTGACAAATATCGTTGGTTGCAAATGCAGCAATCGGAATATTGTCAACCAATAACAATGCGGTCTCGGTGTCGGTACATCCCATATCAGATACCACCTGCAGCCCCACCAGATAGCTTGCTGCAACAGGGTAGACATAAACAGTATCCTGTGCCGAAGAAAAATTTCCGTTGCCGAAACTCCATGTCCATGTACTAATGGCACCCGATGTAATGGTTGATAAATCGGTGAAGACACTTGTATCACCCAGACAGGAATTGGTGGCGCTGAAAGCTGCAACAGGCTTGGGATAAACGGTAACGGTTTGCGTGAGTGAGTCCAGGCAACCGAAGTCAGATGTAACAATGAGTTTTACATCGTAATTGCCTGCTGCTGCATAAATGTGCGCGGGATTTTGTTCATTGGAATTGCTGGAAATATCATCGAAGGTCCAGTCCCATGCATCAATTGTTCCGTTAAGAATAGTTGAATTATCAGTAAACGTAAAAGGTGATTGCGCACAGGCGGTTGGATTACTGAATGCAGGCATGGGCTTATCGCGAACGGTAATACTTTGTGAAAGCGAAGCAGTGCAGCCCTGATCAGAAACTACTGCTATTGCTGCATTATAGCTTCCAGGAGCTGTGTAGGTATGAACAGGATTTTGCTGTGCAGAAAGCGGACTTCCATCATCAAAATCATACGACCATGTAGTGATGGTACCGGAAGAAATTGTTGACTCATCCGTGAAACTGATGGGGCTGTTTTCACAGGCATTGGAGTAACTGTAATCAGCAACAGGAATAGGATATGCCTCGGTTGTTTGTGAAAAAGAAGTGCTGCAACCATTGTCGCCTGTGGCAACCAGCGTTACGTTAAACTGACCTTCATTAGCGTAACTATGTGTTGTATTTAGTGTGTTGTCAACGGGCGAGCCGTCACCAAAATTCCATGTCCAGTCAATAATATTTCCGGAAGGGAATGTGGTCTGGTTGGTAAAGTTTACAATTGCTCCTGTACATTCATCCGTGAAATCAAAATCAACCTGTGGCGAAGGATTTACAATTACATCCTGCAAAATAGTATCGCGGCAACCGATGTTGTTTTCAGAAATCAGCTGAACACTAAATGTTCCCGAAGCACTGTAAGTATGAGCAGGATCTTGTGCAATAGAAGTAGTTCCATCACCAAAATTCCAGTTCCACGAAGTGATGTTGGTTCCTCCCCCACTCTGCGATGCATCAGTGAAATTGGTAGCTGAACCTTCGCAGGCAGTATTGAAATTAAAATCTGCAACAGGGTTATTAATATAGCTAATCACAACGGTATCGCTACCTGTGCAACCGCTGGCAACATCGGCAACATCTACATACCATGTGCCTTCACCGGCATTGATGGAGGCTGAGGTTTCGCCTGTATTCCAGAGGTACGTGTAGTTTCCGTTTCCTCCTGAAACAGTTGCATTCAGGGCAGTCTGGTTAACACAGGAAATATTCTGGTCGGCACCTAAATCAACGGTAACGCCTTCTACTGTTATGCAAAAAGAATAAACAGAGGTGCCGTAATACTGGCAGTTATCGTCTTTTACCTGCACGGTAAAACAATACGGAATATTACTGATGTCGGCCTGCGTGGGTGTCCAGCAAAACTGAGCCTGCGGGCGTTGTCCGTTGCCGGGGTTAAAAGTTGCAGCAGGAATTGCATTGTTCCAACTGAGACTTAAATTCTGTGCGGCATCGGCATCAAAACTGTTAATGAAGAAACAGAGATTAGCGTTAGCGCAGGTTGTAATGGTGTAGTTTCCGTTGCCTGTTCCTGCGCCTGTCAAATCAATACCATCAATGTAAGGAAGGTTGTTGGTGCAGTTAACAACACGGATTTGCAAATCGCGCATCACTGAACCAATCAGTAGTCCATTGCGATACTCCTGAACCAACACAGCAACCACCGCTACTTCCAGCGCCTGCGGTGTCATGCAAATATCGCCTGTGGCATTGTCGAATGTAACTGCCGGATTGGATGTTAAGGGTTGAGTGGCCGAAAAACCACCCAAATAGGTTACCGAAGAACCCGAAGCATTGAGAGGTGCAACTAAGGAATAAACCAATGAATCACCATCGGCATCAATGGCTCCGTGATTAAAACAAAAGGTTTGTCCAACACAAATAAACGGCACCGGATTATTTGAAAAGGCAGGCGAACTGTTGCAGGTAACATTCAGGTTGTCAAGCGTTGCTTCTACGCGAATGTTTTGATTTCCGGGATCAAAAATGGTGTTGGTAGCAGTGTTGCGGCAACAGAGGTCGTAGCTAAAAACCCAGTCGCTGCAAGTGGCAGGAAGGGTGACCGTATTGGTGTAAATATATTCCTGTACACCCGGCAAAACACCTCCTGTACACTCGGTTGTGGCACTCAGACAAATAGGCGAAACCTCCTGTCCCGTTCCGGGAAGCGGGTTTAAGTTGATGGTGAAATTTTGTCCACACATTGCAGAGCTTACCGTAATGATAGCAGCGATGGGAGCAGCCACACCGGCACAATCACGGTAAAAAGAAAGTGTAACACGGTATTGATTTCCGCCAAGGCACTCATACGTTAGGTCTGCACCTTGTGAATGCGAAGCACTCACGCTTCCGGCTGAAAAGAAAAAAGCAAGAAGCAGAACAAAAACTTTGAAGATGCAGTTCCTGTTAAACATTTTGCTTCAAATTTAGGAATTAATGGAGGCGAAGGGAATAAAGGAGGAAAGGAGTTGTTTACAAGTTCATGTTGATGTTTTTCATAATTTAGCAACATGAAAATTGAATTTCCAGATGATATTTTAAAGAACGGACATTTGAGTGAACAAGAGTTTAAAACTCAACTGGCTTTATTTTTATATCAAAAGAATTTATTTACGCTTGAAACTGCCAGCCATTTTGCAGAACTTGATTCATATCAGTTTCAAAAAAAACTGGGCGAGAACAAAATCCCCATGCACTATACTTTCAGGGATTTTGAAGATGACCTGAACATAGTAAACGAACCCTAGTGATTGTAGTCAGCGATACATCACCGCTTCGCGGACTTATTGCCATTGGCAAAACAGAATTACTTGAACAGTTATTTAAAAAGGTAATTATTCCAGAGGCTGTGGAAAATGAATTGCTACGCATCAAAGTTCTTGAAACTGAAATTCAGTATTTACTTAAACAATCGTGGATTGAAGTAAAACAGGTAAGCCAATCCGAAGAGTATACTTTTATCCGCAAACATCTTGATGAAGGGGAAACAGAAGCCATCCTACTCGCTCAACAACTTAATGCCGACTTATTACTGATGGATGAGAGCAAGGGCAGAAAATTTGCAAAAGAATTTCATTTAAAATCACTTGGTTTAATTGGTGTTTTGCTGAAAGCAAAAAAGAATTCCCTAATACCTGAGGTAAAACCATTGCTTGATGAATTGATGAACAAGCATGGCTTCTGGATACAGAAAGATTTGTATCTCCATATTTTAGAATCAGTTGAGGAAAATAAATAGCAACTGATACTGCCAAACTATTGTTTCTTGGCTTGTATAATTATCGTTAATATTTTCTGCAAGCTCGAAAACGCAATGCAAGATTAAACGTTAATTTAGCGCCTCAATTTAAAAACTATGCTTACGCTGTTAAAGCGCGAACTATTTAGTTTTCTCAACTCACTCACCGGCTATATTGTGGTGGGTGTTTTCCTGCTTATCACGGGTTTATTCATGTGGGTGATTCCTTATGAATCAAATGTACTGGACAATGGCTATTCAACTATTGACAGCTTGTTTGCACTCGCGCCCTGGGTGTTTATGTTTCTGGTTCCGGCCATTACCATGCGCTCGTTTGCTGATGAAAAGAAAAGCGGAACGATAGAATTATTGCAGACCAAACCACTTACTGATTTTCAAATCATTTTTGCAAAATACCTTGCCGGTGTGTTACTGGTTCTCTTTTCAGTTGCACCCACGCTAGTCTATTATTTTTCAGTTTATCAGTTGGGCTTTCCGGCAGGAAACATTGACAGCGGAAGTGTTATGGGTTCTTATTTCGGACTGATTTTTCTTGCTGCAGCTTTTGTTGCTATCGGTGTTTTTGCATCATCCATAACCGAGAACCAGATTATTTCATTCATCATCGCTCTGTTTCTGTCGTGGTTTTTCTTTGACGGTTTTGCGAGCATTAGCTCGTTAGATATTTTCGGAAAGGTGGATAATATTCTGCTTAACCTCGGAATGCTGGAGCATTACATCAGCATGAGTCGAGGAGTGCTGGACACACGCGATATGATTTATTTTATCAGCCTGAGTGCAGTGTTTATTGTGCTGACACAAATTATTCTCCAGCGCGGAAAATCCTCTGCTCCCTCTCCTTTGGAGAGGGCCGGGGTGAGGCTTTTTGCAGTTCTGATTATCATTATTGCAATCAATATTATAGGTGGCTTTCTTTTCAAACGCTTTGACCTTACCGCAGAAAAGCGCTACTCCCTCTCCCCTACCACCATTGAGTTAATCAACAAATTAGATGATGTGGTATATGTAAAAATTTATCTGGAAGGTGATTTTCCGGCAGACTTCAAACGCCTGCGCAACAAGACCAAAGAAATGCTGGATGAATTCCGTGCTTACGGAAAAAATAAAATTGAATACGAGTTTATTAATCCGTCAGAAAATCCGGATAAAAAGCAGCGTGAGAAACTTTATCGTCAGTTGGTGAAACAAGGTTTGGAACCCACCACTTATAAACTAAATGAAAAGGAAGGTGCAGTGCAGAACACCATTTTTCCCGGAGCCATATTTTATTACCGTGAAAAAGAGATGCCCTTGCAACTGTTGAAAAGCAGGTTGGGAGCTGCACCTGTTGAGATGCTGAATAACTCTATTGAAGACCTGGAATATGAAATCTCCAACACCATCCGCAAACTGAGCGAAGACAAAACAGATAAAATAGCTTTTTTGATGGGGCATGGTGAACTGGCAAAACCTTTTGTGGCTGACATTGCGGGAGCGCTGAGTGAATACTATATTGTTGACACCGTTGCCATCCATGCAAGACTGAACAGCCTTGATGATTTCAAAGCCATCATTATTGCCAAACCTGACACAACTTTTGATGAAAAAGATAAGTTCATTATTGACCAGTTTGTGATGCGCGGAGGAAAAGTATTGTGGTTAGTTGATGGCTGCAAAGCCAGCATGGACAGTCTGCAAAATGCAAGCGCAACGTTGGGAATGCCTGTGGATGTGAACCTTTCCGACCAGCTTTTTAAATACGGTGTACGCATCAATACAAATGTTATCCAGGATTTGCGTGCAGCTGAAATCCCTGCGCCAACAGGGTATGTGGGAAACCAAGTACAATGGGGGTTACAGCCCTGGCTTTTCTTTCCGCTGATAGTGCCTACGAGCGAGCATCCGGTGGTGCGCAACCTGAATGCCATCCGCACTGAATTTGCGTCCAGCATGGATACCGTTGGTGCAAAAGGCGTTAAGAAAACCATTTTGCTGGCTTCATCAAAATACTCACGCACCTTGCCAACACCTGTAAAAGTTGGATTGGAAATTCTGGTGAATAAACCCGATGAGGGGCTGTTCAGCAAATCGTATGAACCTGTTGCTGTTTTATTGGAAGGCGAATTTGAATCTGTATTTACCAATCGTGTTCCACCTTCCATTCAGTTGAGTAAAGAAATAGGTTTTAAAGAAAAAAGTGTTGCTACTAAAATGATTGTGATTTCGGACGGTGATGTGATAAAGAATAAATACAAGGCAAGCACAGGCGAAGTTTTTCCGTTGGGTTTTGATACTTACACTGAACAGACATACGGCAACAAGAAATTTATTCTGAATTGTGTGAATTATCTATGTGACGATTCGGGTTTAATTTCGGTGCGTGCCCGTGAATTGAAAATACGTTTGCTGGATAAAAAGAAAATTTCAAAACAGCGTTTGCAATGGCAGTTGCTGAATGTGGCATTGCCTGTTGTGTTGATTATTATTTTTGGAGTTGTGCAAACTATACTAAGGAAGAGAAGATACGCGAAATGATGTCACCCCGAGCGTAGTCGAGGGGCAATAATTGATGCTTCGACTACGCTCAGCATGACAGCAAACGCAAGAGAATACAATATGAAAAAAAACAAAGCCTTTATCATCATAGCCCTCCTGCTGACAGCGCTGGCAATTTATTTAGTCATCAACAAGAGCAGTTCAACGCTGAATGTTGAGAAAACAAGTTTTGCTGTAGAAGATACTGCCTCCATAACCAAACTATTTCTTGCGGATAAAAGAGGTTTTGTTGTAACATTGAACAGAGTAAGCACTGGCGAATGGAATGTAAACGGAAACTATCCTGCACGTCAGGACGGAATAAATATGCTGCTTGCTACTATAAAAAAAGTGGAAATGAAAGCGCCAATTGGAATCAATGCACGCGAAAATATTCTGAAAGATCTGGCAGCACGAGGAATAAAGATTGAGATTTATACCAATGATGATGAACCGGTAAAAGTTTATTATGTGGGCGGACCAACGCCTGATAATTCAGGAACCTATATGGCGCTGGAAGATGACGGAGATTTCTCTGACCCGTATATCACACACATTCCTGGATTTAACGGTTTCCTGACTACTCGTTACATTGTTCTGGATTATAAATGGCGTACTTCTGCTATTTTTAAAAGTACTTACAGTGAAATCAATTCAGTTAAAGTGGAGTATTTCCAAAAGCCGGATGACTCCTTTGAAATTTCAAAAAACGAAAACGGAAACATCGTCTTAAAGTCACTGAAGTTTAATGCACCGGTCGCTAATTTTGACAGCATTGCTGTTAAAGAATATTTAGTGAATTACAGCAACATCCACTTTGAAGCATTTGAGAAACTGAAAGCCGAAACACGCGATTCAATTCTTGCATCGCCAAAATTTTTCAGCATTGCACTAACAACAAATACCGGCAAAACAACTACTGTTGTTGCCTATGCAATTAAAGCAAAGCCGGGCGCAGTTGACCTTAAAGACAATCCGATTGATTATGACCCAGACCGCATGTATGCAAAAATCAACGAAGAGCAGGACCTTGCACTCATTCAATATTTTACTTTTGACAAACTAATGAAACCTCTTTCGTGGTTTGAGACTGATCCGGTGCAGCCGAAGAGAGTTTCGCCACGAGGCAACTAAATTTTAATTATATCATGAAAAAAACTACAATTTTATTTTCGCTGTTTGTTTTATTTACTGCAATTGTTTCAGCACAGGTTCCTCGCTTTACAAAATATCAGATAAACGAGACTGGCAGGTATGCCTATTTCCCTTCAGACCCAGGCACTATTGAACCTGTAATGTCCGATGATGGTTCAGATGTTTATACTTATGAAGTAGAATTTGAAAACACTTTTTACGGAACAATCATGGTAGATTTTACTGATGATGCTTTTAAAGAAAACAGCAAAGAAGAAATGGAAGAAGTATTGATCTCTTATCTTGATTACCTTCAGGGAGCATTTAGCATAACCGAAACTGCCGGTTATGGCAAAGGTCATACATTAGAATCGAATCCTGATGCAGTTGGAGTGCTTGATTACTGGGAAGATGCAACCGGTGAGCCCTGGGTTATAAAAGGCTGGGTAGATCAAAACTCCTTGGCTGTGATGTATATGTATAGCACAGAATTACCTGCCCAAGGAATACAAGATGTTTTTCTGAACGGATTCCGTTTCAATTAATAAAGGTCTTCGAGAATTCCTTTCCCCTGACGCAGAATTTCAGCGCTGCCGTTAGAACAATCAATAACGGTGGAAACATGGTTATCACCAAAACCACCATCAATAACCATGTCCACCATGTCTTCGTACTTCTCGTGAATCAATTCAGGATTAGTAGTGTATTCAATCACTTCGTCCTCGTCATGAACCGAAGCAGACATAATGGGATTACCCAAACGGTTTACAATTTCGCGGGCAATGTTATTTTCGGGAATACGAATTCCCACCGTTTTCTTTTTGCTTTTAAATAAATCAGGCACTGTATTTTTTGATTGTAACACAAATGTAAACGGACCTGGAAAAGCCTTCTTCATCAACTTGTAAGTTGCAGTATCTACATTGCGCGCGAAGTCTGAAAGATGACTAAGGTCGTAACAGATAAAAGAGAAATTCGCTTTTTTTCTGTCAATATTTCTGATGCGACAGATACGTTCAACCGCTTTCTGATTATAAATATCACAACCAATTCCGTAAACAGTATCAGTAGGATAAATAATCACACCCCCATCACGCAGGCAGTCGATAACCTGATCGATTTTGCGTTGTTCCGGATTTTGAGGGTGGATTTTTAATATCATATTTTATCTGTTCGTCACCCTGAACTTGTTTCAGGGTCTTATTTGAGATGCTGAAACAAGTTCAGCATGACGTTATACGTTACTTCTTACCTGCGTCTGATAAAAATTTTGCTAAACCAATATCTGTCAGTGGGTGATTTAATAATGCTGTAATTGCACTCAACGGGCAGGTTGCCACATCAGCACCAATTTCAGCGCACTTGATAATGTGAATAGGATGACGAACGGAAGCAGCTAATATTTGTGTTTCGTAACCATAGTTATCATAAATCAAACGCATTTGCGCGATCAGCTCAAGTCCGTCCTGGCTTACATCGTCTAACCTACCGATGAAAGGGGAACAATACGTTGCTCCTGCTTTTGCAGCCAACAGAGCTTGTCCCGCAGAAAATATCAGTGTGCAATTTGTTCTGATTCCTTTTGATGAAAAGTATTTTAGTGCCTTAACACCGTCTTTGATCATCGGCACTTTCACCACAATCTGCGGATGTAAAGCAGCCAATTTTTCACCTTCTTCAACAATACCTTTAAAGTCAGTAGAAATAACTTCAGCGCTTACATCACCGTCAACGATATTGCAGATATCAATATAGTGCTGAATGATTTTATCCTGATCTTTTATACCCTCTTTCGCCATCAGCGAAGGATTAGTGGTTACTCCGTCAAGCACTCCGAGTTCCTGTGCTTCTTTGATTTGTGCGAGATTCGCGGTGTCTATAAAGAATTTCATGTTATTAATATTTTGTTTGCTTCTATGTCACCCTGAGCGAAGTCGAAGGGTTGAGGGAATAAAGATATACAGCCACACTAAACACAGTGATAATTTTTATCAACAAAAAACTGACAGCAAAGCAAAAGAGGAAATAAAGCTAATTTTGTAAAACTATGACGAATAGAATCACTGAATCAGAATCCAATTACAATCACCTCGAGAAAATGTCGGTTGCAGAACTGCTTGCCGGTATCAATAACGAGGACAAAACAGTTGCATTTGCAGTTGAGAAAGCAATTCCGCAGATTGAAAAATTAGTGGAAGCCATTGCAGAAAAAATGAAATACGGTGGCAGGTTATTTTATCTTGGTGCCGGAACCAGCGGCAGGTTGGGAATTGTAGATGCATCTGAATGTCCGCCAACTTATGGAGTGGAGCATGGACTTGTAATTGGAATTATTGCAGGAGGCGACAAAGCCATCCGCAAAGCGGTGGAATTTGCTGAAGACGATGAACAGCAAGGCTGGAAAGATTTGCAGGAACATCTGATTAATTCCGATGATACAGTAATCGGAATCACCGCTTCAGGAACTGCACCTTATGTTCTAGGGGCATTAAAAAAATGCAATGATGAAGGAATTACAACAGGCAGCATCACCTGTAATCCGGGAAGTCCGGTTGCAGGGGCGGCAAAATTCCCTGTTGAAGTTATAGTGGGTCCTGAGTTTGTAACAGGCAGCACGCGAATGAAATCAGGAACAGCACAGAAACTGGTGCTGAATATGATTTCAACCTCAGTAATGATAAAACTCGGAAGAGTGAAAGGAAATCGCATGGTGGATATGCAGCTGAGCAACAACAAACTGATTGATCGCGGCACAAAAATGGTAATGGACGAACTGAAAGTAGATTACGAGACTGCAAATGAATTACTGAAAAAATTTGGAAGCGTAAGGAAAGCGGTAGAAGGAGGAAAATAATGCAGGACATAGAACCATTTTACAATTGGCGTGAGTTGTATATTTCAGAAGAAGATGTGCGCTCTCCTTTTTATGAAAGAGAGTATAGCGAATTTGAATACACGCATACCATTTACAATTATTACATCCATCCGCAATGGGATTTTATGGGTTCGCCAACTCTTTTTATCAAAATTATTTTTGCTGATTATGAATCAGGTTTTGCAATTATTGAATTGATTGGTGAATGGAATGATGCTATTAACAACGACATCATGATTCTGAAACGTGATATTGTAGATGAACTAATAAGACATGGAATCAGTAAATTTATTCTGGTTGGTGAAAATGTATTAAACTTTCACTCTTCAGATGATTCATATTACGAGGAGTGGTTTGATGATGTGGAAGAAGGCTGGATAGTTGGAATCAATTTCAGGGAACACGTTTTGAAAGAAATGTCGCAGGCAAATATTGATTACTATATCACATTTGGCGGTGAGTTTAACTTTATGGATTGGAGAACTCATTCACCGTTTCAGCTTCTTGAAAGAATTGAAAATGTGATGAGCAAAAGATTAGGAACAGGAACAGGAACAGGTGGGTAGTTTATTCTACCCGTTTTATAATAACCTGCATTTCGCCTTCGTTATTTTCAAAAAATCCTTTCGCATCATTTGGATAAAGATTGAGAAGACCGGTTTTCCTCATTTTCTTTTTAATTCCTGTACCGATTGAAAAGTGATGGGATTTATTAATGCTTGCACAAAGCATCATGTAATTTTCCAAAGGCATTCTTTTCAGGATTCTGCCCAACATTAAAAATGCCTTATTCGGTGGAAAACCGTTTGCATCAGTTGCAGGAAAACCAGCGTCAACCCACTCACCATAGACTTTTATATCATATACTTCATTCCTGGCAACAGTAATTTTACTTGGAGTTATAAAAATATTTGCAGGGACAATAATCTGAACACTATCTCCCACATTAAGATTTATTTGAGCATTAAGCTGAAAACAAGAAATCCAAAATAAAGAAGAAAAAATCAGTTTTTTCACGCTCAATTTTAAGCACCAAACTGGCGGAAATGATGATCGATATGCTTGTAAGCGATTTTGCCCCATTCCTCACGGCTCATTTCTCCAAAAATAGGATGTGGTGAAAATTTATGTCCTTCCTGTTTAGAAAGAAAGCGGTCAAACGTGATGAGAAAATTATCCATTTCAATCTGAAAAGAAGCGGGATTATCGTTCTTCATTTCTTTAGCGGTCATCAGATTATTAGACCATGGAACTCTGATGCCAAATGTTAAAACAGCAATGCGACTGATTATTTTATTGAACCACGGCTTAACAGGAATATCACCCAGACCCATGCGCATCTGAGCGCTCAAATGCCAGAGCATTTGTTCTACACTCATTTTTCCCCACAAACGTTCCGAGTAAGGTTTGAGCGTTTTTGTCCTGCGCAAAATTTCTTCCTGAACTTCTTTTTCAAAAATTGATTTCATCTTTCTAAAAACTCAACTATTGCATTATAAATATAGTCCAAATCTTCATCACTGATGCAATACGGTGGCACAAGATAAATAACATTTCCAAGTGGACGAATGAGGATGCCTTTTGAAATA
The DNA here is from genome assembly GCA_945861685.1 of Chitinophaga pinensis. Taxonomy (GTDB): domain Bacteria; phylum Bacteroidota; class Bacteroidia; order SXHM01; family SXHM01; genus SXHM01. Next base: position 12,672 of record CAMAVO010000055.1, read on the forward strand.
AAGAACTGATACAGTTCATTTCTCATTTTACTGAAGTAACCATCTTCACCTTCAAATTCCATAGCAATAATAGTCCCCAGACAGCGAACATTTTTCAACCTTTTATTACCTCTTATTTCATTTGCAAAAGTTATATGTCTTTGAGAAATTCTTAATATAGTTTTTTGCGTTTCTTCTTTTTCCAACAATTCAGCACTCGCAATGGAAACAGCACAAGCAAGAGGATTTGCAGTGTAGGAATGTCCGTGAAAAAAAGTTCTCACTTTGTCTGAACTATCAGACAAAAATGCTTCATAAATATTTTCAGAACAAGATGTAACACCTAATGGCATTGTACCTCCTGTAAGGCCTTTTGACAAACAAAAAATATCAGGTTGTTCATTTTGATAATCGCATGCAAAGAATTTTCCTGTGCGGTAAAAACCTGTGAACACTTCATCAGCAATTGAAATTACATTGTATTCTTTACAAAGTGAAAGCATTTTTTCCAGCAATTCAGGTGAATACATTTTCATGCCTGCCGTTCCTTGTAAAAGTGGCTCAAAAATGAATGCAGCCACGTCATTATTTGCAAACAGATTTTCTAATTGAGCAAGTGTTTTGCTTTCGGCAGATGGGAAATCCACAAACTCAACCTCAAATAAAAACGATTGAAAAGGCGCAGTAAATGCGCTGCGCGCACTGGCACTCATCGCACCGAATGTGTCACCATGATAAGCTCCTTCCAACGCAACCAACTTTGTTTTCCTTTCACCTTTATTGTGCCAATACTGCAAAGCCATTTTGAGCGCAACTTCAACAGCTGTGGAACCATCATCTGAATAAAAAATCTTACTCTGATTTTTTGGCAAATGAGCTAATAACTTCTCGCCAAGATTAACGGCAGCTGCATGTGTAAACCCAGCAAAAATGACATGTTCAATATTTTTAAATTGCTTATTAATTGCATCTCTTAAATAAGGATGCCCATGTCCGTGCAGATTTACCCACCACGATGAAATAGCATCAATGTATCGGTTTCCATTATCATCAAAAAGATAAGCACCTTCCCCTCTTTCAATCACAATATTTGGCAATGCATCCTTCATTTGTGTGTAAGGATGCCAGATAAAATTTTTATCTTTTTCTGAAATACTCATTTCTTAAACGGTCTTATTATCAACCTGACACCTCGATCGTAATTAAAATAGCTCCACATCCAGTTGACCAGTGTTACTGCTCGATTGCACCACCCTACCAATGCCATAAGGTGAACGAACATCCAAACCAGCCATGCAAAAAATCCATTCATTTTCATAAAGGGAAGTTCTACAACTGCTTTATTTCTTCCTATGGTTGCCATCGAACCAAGATCTATGTACTTGAATGGTTTCAGTGGCTTATTGATTAATATATTTTTAAAGTTTTTTGCTAATAAACTACCTTGCTGAATTGCCGGTTGGGCCACCATAGGGTGACCTTTTGGAAACCTTTCGTCATTGATAATATTTGCTACATCGCCAATTGCAAAAATATTATCATACCCTTTCACTCGGTTAAATTCATCAACTGCCAATCTTTTATTTCTGAGCAGTGCCTCACCTTCAATTCCTTTTACTGAAGCACCTTCAACCCCAGCAGCCCATATGACTGTTGATGAAATTAAATCAGTACCGGTGTTTGTTTTTACTCTTTCACCATCATAATCCTGAACTGCTGTATTCAACAAAGTTTTAACTCCTAAATCTGAAAGAAAATCTAATGTATGCGATGAAGAAATTTCTGAAAGTGCAGGTAACAATCGGGGGCCAGCTTCCAATAAATGTATCTGCATTTGACTTGCATCCAGGCCAGGATAATCAGCAGGAAGAACATGTGTTTTCATTTCTGCAAGCGAGCCCGCCAGTTCAACTCCTGTGGGACCACCTCCTACTACTACAAAATTCAGAAGTTTTTCAATTTCAAGAGCATCGGTGGAGAGCATTGCCTTTTCGAAATTTTGTAAAATCAAACTTCGCAGGTCAAGTGCCTGGGGAATTGACTTCATAGCCATACTATTCTGTTCTACGCTTTTCAAACCAAAGAAACCCGTTTGTGAGCCTGTAGCCAACACAAGGTAATCATACTTCAATTCGCCAATGCCGGTAATAATTGATTTTCTATCTGGAATAATTTCCAACACTTCGGTCATTCTGAACTCAAAATTTTCCTGGTTACGAAAAATTTTTCGGATTGGAAATGCAATGGAATCAGGCTCTAGACCTGAAGATGCAACCTGATACAGCAAGGGCTGAAAGGTGTGATAATTATTTCTGTCGAGCAGGATAACTTGCACAGGGACATCTTTTAATGAGCTTGCTAAACTGAGCCCTCCAAAGCCACCGCCAACAATTACTACACGAGGAAGATTTGTTTCTGGTATATTCATAAAACAGGGCAAAGATATATTGATTTAAACACTGACTGATTTCATTACTTTTGGCAGATAACAAAAAAATACTCGCTATGAAAAAATGGTTATTGAGAATTTTGCTTTTTATTGTTTTACTGATTGGCAGCTATACTGCTCTTTATTGGCAAAACGACATTCCGCTTGAAACACTGAAAAAGAAATACTGTAATGAACAGTCGAAATTTATTGCCATAAACGGACAACAAATTCATTACCGCGATGAAGGAAACGGATATCCTTTGGTTCTCGTTCATGGAACATCTTCATCACTACATACATGGGATGCATGGGCAAACGAGCTGAAAAATGATTTTCGTATTATACGAATGGACATTCCTGCTTTCGGAATTACAGGTGAAACAAAAGAGCGGGATTACACCATTGAGAATTACGTAAAGTTCATTAATGATTTTACCACTGCTTTAGGTGTTGACACATTTTATCTTGCAGGAAATTCATTGGGTGGTGAAATAACCTGGAACTATGCATATAGCCATCCTGAGAGAGTAAAGAAAATGATTCTAATTGATGCAGCAGGATACAAAAGAACCGGCCCTACTCCACTTGCTTTTATCATTGCAAAAAATAGTGTACTTAATAAGGTTATGACCAAAGTTACACCCAAGCGAATTATTGAAAAATCAATGCACGACATTTATTATGATGACAGTAAAGTAACCGATTCTGTTGTGACACATTATTTTGAAATGCTTCTGCGCCCGGGCAATCGTCAGGCTTTTGCAGACCGCGTTAGAGT
>CAMAVO010000056.1 GCA_945861685.1 Chitinophaga pinensis
AATTTCGCGGAACTGTCTGCGAACTTCGTTCACCATGTCCATCGCAGCTTTACCAACTGAGTTCATTGCCAAGGCAGAGAAGACAACCGGTATCATACCACCGATGAATAAAGCAGCCAACACTTTCGCGTCAAAAATATTGATACCGTGAATGCCTGTTAATGTAACGTAAGCCGCAAACAAAGCAAGCGCAGTTAAAGCAGCAGAAGCGATTGCAAAGCCTTTTCCAACGGCAGCAGTTGTATTACCAACCGAGTCAAGAACGTCTGTTTTTTCACGAACTTCTTTAGGCAATTCGCTCATTTCTGCAATACCACCTGCGTTATCGGCAATAGGTCCGAAGGCATCAACCGCTAGTTGCATAGCTGTTGTAGCCATCATTGCAGATGCAGCAATACCCACTCCGTAGAAACCTGCCAAGGCATAAGCACCCCAGATAGCTGCTGCGAAAATGATAACCGGAAAAGCTGTTGAAAGCATACCTGTTCCAAGACCTGCTATAATATTAGTAGCTGCTCCGGTTGCTGATTTCTGAACAATATCACGAACGGGTTTCCCGCCTAAGCCTGTATAGTATTCGGTAATCATGGAGATCAAATAACCAACCACCATACCGATACAAACAGCATAGAATACATTCATGGAAGAAGTAGTCATTACGCTGAATTCACCTTGGCTGAAAGCACTCATGAGAATGGTTTCGGGTAACATTAGTTTTATCAATACAAATGAAGCGGCCAATGCCAGCAACATGGAGATGTTATTTCCACGGTTCAAAGCGCTTTGCACGGTGTTTACATCTGCTTTTGCGTTTTCTTTAATACTTACAAAGAAGGTTCCGATGATGGAAGCGATGATGCCAATTCCTGCAATGGCAATGGGTAACAGGATTGGTCCGATGCCACCGAAATTATCGGCAATGTTACCGCCATTATCGCGGATGATGTAGTTACCAAGCACCATAGATGCCAATACTGTAGCCACATAGGAACCGAATAAATCGGCACCCATACCCGCAACGTCACCTACGTTATCACCTACGTTATCGGCAATGGTTGCAGGGTTGCGCGGATCATCTTCAGGAATTCCTGCTTCAACTTTACCAACCAGGTCAGCGCCCACATCGGCAGCCTTGGTATAAATACCTCCACCTACACGGGCAAACAACGCGATTGATTCAGCGCCTAAAGAGAAACCTGCCAATACTTCCAATACTTTGGTCATGCCATCGTATCCGCCACCGGTTGCAAAATTGCCGCCCATGAACTGGAAGAAGAAAATGATGAAGAGTGAGCTTAAGCCCAATACTGCCAGACCTGCTACACCTAATCCCATCACGGTACCGCCACCGAAAGAAACTTTCAGGGCTTTTGCCAATGAGGTTTTAGCTGCCTGCGTGGTGCGCACGTTGGCTTTGGTTGCTATGCGCATACCCAGAAATCCGGCAAGCGCTGAAAAGAAACATCCTATTACAAAGGCAACTACAATCAAAACGCTTGAATGGGCAGCTACTTTAGGAACCTGCGAAAGGATACCCAATGCTGTTCCTGCCAATAATACATAGATAGCCAGAATACGGTACTCAGCTTTTAAGAAAGCCATAGCGCCATCTGCAATGTTTTTTGCAATGCCAGTCATTTTTGCATCGCCTGCATCTTGTTTTGTTACCCAGCTTGAAAGTATGGCCATGTAGGCCAATGCTACCAATCCAAACACGGGAAGAATGTAAATCAGATTTTCCATAATCTTTGTTTAAAGTCTAATGTTTAAATGTTTAATGTTAAGTGTTAAGTGTTAAGTGTTAAGTGTTAAGTGTTAAGTGTTAAGTGTGTTCTGTTTTTTGAGGGGCGCAAAGGTATTATTAAATAGAAATTATGCAAAGGGGGGCGGATGGGAAATGTTTTAACACTGGAAGAAAAATATTTCAACACAGAGGACACATGGGTAACAGAGGTTTACAGAAAGTTTCCTGAAGAAAATTATTTTACATTCGTGATACTAGAAAGAGCCTGTTTTTATTACCCATCACTTATATGGTGTAAACTACCAAATGTTATATACCACCGCTATTCTCATATAATAGAGTCATAAAAACAAATATGCTAGTGTTTACTCTCACATGTCAAAGTCATACAAACGAATATAAAATTATTTACTGACATGTTATTCATCTTACCGCGTAGAAATTTTGTAGGGGCGAAAAATCTTTCGCCCGGTGAAACCATCCAAAACAAAAAATAGCAGAGGCAAAAAAAATTTCGCCTCTGCAATTTTATTTTCTATCTTCGTCATCAAATTAGAGCCAACAAATTCAAAAAAACCATAAACCTTAAATCAAATTATCATGAAAAAAATCATCACCATCCTTAGCGTAACTATTGCAGCCGTTGTTTATGTAAACACAGCAAATGCGCAAACAGCTACTTCGGTAAAAGAGGCACAAAAAACATCTGTTACCAATTCAAAAACTTCAACTACAACGGATATAAAAAGTGCACAAACACCTCAACAGGTTAGAGTATCGTCAAACACAGCAACCAAAACCGGTACAACTGTGGCTGAAAAAAATCAGGCAGACCTTAATGCAATTAAAGAATACGAAACCAAAATTGAAGCTAACCGCAACAATCCAAAATTTGATATTAAAGCTGCCGAAGCAGAATTGGCAAGACTTAAAGCAAACGCAGGAGTAAAATAAATTATCCCTTTTATTTTTAATGCCGAAAAAGGCGTTCCGTTAATCCGGAGCGCCTTTTTCTTTTGTGCGAATTTGCGTGGAAAATATTTTTTCATAACATTGTCGTAACAAACCTAAACGCCTTACCATGAAAAAACTGTTTACTTTTTTTCTGCTACTGTTTTGTTTTTCTGCCTTTGCGCAACGCACCGTTACCGGAGTGGTAACCGATGAAAACGGTGAAACCATGCCCGGTGTGGTTATTACCGAAAAGGGCAGCACCAACGGAACAGTATCAGACGGTGCAGGTAAATACACACTGAACGTTGCTGCTGATGCCACCGCACTTGTTTTTCAATTCATAGGCTATAAAGAGAGCGAGGTTAAAATAAGCAGTAACAACCGCGTTGACCTGCAACTGAAGCCCTCATCCATAGACCTGAATCCTGTTGTCATCAGCGCCTCGCGCAAAGAAGAGAAAGTAATGAGTGCACCGGCAGCCGTTTCGGTAATTACAGCCCGCGAAATCAATAACCGCGTTTACACCAATCCTGCTGAGTATGTGGTAGGCGTATCGGGTGTGGATATTATCCGCACCGGCATTGCTACCAACAATGTGGTAACCCGCGGCTTTAACGATATTTTCTCTACCTCTCTGATGACATTGATGGATTACCGCATAGCATCTATTCCTTCGCTGCGGGTGAATGTGAGTATTCTGGTGCCCGTAAATAATCATGACATAGAACGGGTTGAAATTCTGAAAGGGCCTGCCTCTGCCATGTATGGACCCAACAGTGCCAACGGTGTAATCCATTACGTTACCCGTTCACCGCTTGACATTGAAAAAGATGTGGAAACCAACATAAACCTTACAGCCGGTGAGCGCGATATTTTCGGAGGGCATTTCCGCACTGCCATGAAACTGAAAAAGGCAACCGAAAAATCGCCCGTGCAGATAGGGTTTAAACTTTCGGGCAACTTTGTGCAAGGCCACGACTGGAAATACAAGGATCCCGAAGAACCGCAACGGGCAGTGTTTGGCAAACAAACCACCAACGGACGCGTACCTTATTATGCCAACGGTGAGGAAGTACCTGCCGATTCCATTGCCGCAGGCGTAACAGGCGATACCGTTGCAAACGGGCGCAATAATTTTTTGCGCAACTACAGTACGGATGCCCGCCTTGATTTCCGTTTCCGCCCCGGGACCGAATTTATTATGTCGGGCGGTTTCAGCTCGGCCACCGGAATTGAGTTGACCGGGCTTGGCGCAGCACAGGTAAAAAACTGGAGCTACTGGTATTCACAGGCGCGTTTCCGCCACAAAAACTTATTTGTGCAGGCCTACATGAACAGCAGCAATGCCGGAGGCACTTACCTTCTTCGCTCGGCCGATTACATTGTTGACAAGAGTAAATTTTATGTGGGGCAAGTGCAACACAGCCATGAGTTTGGCGAAAAACTAAGGTTCATCTATGGGGCCGATGTACTGGTTACCAACCCCGACACCAAAGGAACCATCAACGGGCGCTACGAAAACAAAGACAACTTTTTAGAATACGGTGCTTACGTGCAGGGCGAGTGGAGCATTTCAAAAGTGCTGAAATTTTTTGCTTCAGGCAGGATTGATAAGAACTCGTTTGTTGAAAAGCCTTTTGTATCGCCTCGTGCAGCGCTGGTAATAAAACCCGATGCACGTAACAACATTCGCCTTTCATTTAACCGTGCCTTCACTTCTCCGTCTGCACTCAACACCTCGCTGGATGTGCTCAATACCAAAGATGCCTTTGGCTACACTTCTATACTTGGCAGTGGATTTGGCATTGACGGCCGCGGCATCGGCAACCGTGACGGATTTATTTTCAGTCACGATAACGCGGGAACGCTGCAATTCCGCTCACCATTTACAACATTCGCAAACCCCAACGGAACAACTGCTGATTACTGGAGTCTTAACAATTCAGCGTTTAATAATGCAGCCCTGCAACCGGTAGGACAAATTGTGGCAGCAAACATGATTGCACAGGGTGTTCCTTCAAGCCTTGCCAACATTATTGCTGCTGAACTTTACAGCCCCAACGGAAATGCAACGATTGGCAACAACCTGATTATGCTTGACCTTGACAAGCAACAATTTCTTCCGCAAAATGCCATACAGGCGCAGGATGTAAAAGATCTGCCCAAGGTAAAAAATCAGAGTACTATCACGTATGAAATCGGTTACAGCGGAATAATTAAGGAGCGCATCATGCTTACTATTGATGCTTACCGCACCGATATTTCTGATTTTGTAAGCGCACTGAAACTACAAACGCCAAACGTGTTTATGAACTATTCCGATTTGCTTCCTGTTTTTCAGCAGCGCATTGATAGTTCAACGGCTCCTAATTTTCAACAAATTCTCAATTATGTTTTTGACAATACCGCCAATGGTGGCAACGGCAATGGAACTGCTGCCGATGAATTGGCAACACTTACTTCGGGAGTGCCGATAGGAACAGTTTCGCCAACCGTTGGCACCGACCCCGCTCTCATGCTTACCTTCGGTAACTTCGGACGCATTACTGTTTACGGTTTTGATATTGGAGCAAAATATTACCTCACCGAAAACCTGCGTTTTGGTGCTACTTATTCTTTTGTAAATAAAAATCAGTTTGAGACCCAAGGCATCACTGTTCCTTTGAATGCACCGCGCCACAAAGTAAATCTGTCGGTGCAATACGATTGGAAAAAAACCGGACTTGACCTCGGTTTGCGCTGGCGCTGGCAAGATGCTTTTCCCGGAAACTCAGGTGTATATGTGGGTAACGTAAATGCCATCAACCAGATTGACGGAACCATTACCTACACGTTACCTTTCCTGAAAACCATGAAACTGAATGTTACTGTTAGCAATCTGCTTAACAACAGTATTCAGGAGTTTGTGGGTGCGCCTTATATGGGAAGGCTCACAATGGGTAGAGTGAGTTATACGTTTTAGGATTTACTCCTCGAACTTATACCCTACACCTTTGATGGTGCGTATAACTTTGTCGCCTACTTTTTCGCGCAGCCTGCGGATATGCACATCAATAGTGCGGTCGCCTACCACCACATCGTTTCCCCAAACGCGGTTCAGAATTTCGTCACGGGTAAAAACTTTGCCGGGTTTTGTAGCAAGAAAAGCAAGCAACTCAAATTCCTTTTTCGGAAGCGTTAATTCCTTTCCGTTTTGGGTAAGTGTGTAGGTATTGCGGTCAATAATAAGTCCTGAAATTTCGGTAACAGGGCCGGAAACTGTTTGTCCGCTGCGCTTAAGCAATGCCTTGATGCGACTGATTAAAACGCGGGGCTTAATCGGTTTGGCTATATAATCATCTGCTCCGGATTCAAAGCCGGCAATCTGCGAGTAATCTTCGTTTCGGGCCGTAAGAAAAGCAATGATGGTATCGCGCAAACGCGGGTCATTGCGTAACTCTCTGCAGGTTTCAATGCCATCCATCCCCGGCATCATCACATCCAGAATAATTAAATCGGGCAACTCATGTTTTGCTACTTCAAGAGCCTGTTTACCCGATGATGCCAGAAAAACTTCAAAGCCTTCTTTCTCCAAATTGTATTGCATGAACTCCAGAATATCCGGCTCATCATCTACAATTAAGATTTTATGTTTTTCCATTACTGCATTATTTTCAGATTCACCTGTTCGGTTGCAGAATCTCCGGCAACAGTAATGGTAAAAAGATATTTTTCAATCCGTATTTCTTCACCTTTTTCGGGAATACTTTCGTGATGATTTAACAGCAATCCTCCCAGTGTTTCGTACTCATCTGAAACAGGAAGATGCAAACCATACTCATTGTTCAGATAATCAATCTCCAGTCGTGCAGAAAACAAAAATTCTGTTTCACTTATCTTTGCTTCCACCAGTTCATCCACATCGTGCTCGTCTTCAATCTCTCCGAAAATTTCTTCCACCACATCTTCAATCGTTACCATTCCGGCAGTGCCGCCAAATTCATCTACCACAACGGCAATACTACGATGCTGCTGCATAAAAACGCGAAGTAGTTCCTTTGCAGGCATTGTTTCAGGAACATTGGAAACCGGAAAAATTACCGAGCGAATAGTTAATGGTTTTTTAAACAACTCAAAAGTGTGAACATAACCAATGATGTTGTCAATATTTCCACTGTAAATCAGAATTTTTGAAAGGCCTGTCTCTACAAATTTCTTACTCAATTCTTCAACCGTTTCTTCTACTTCAACTGCAATAATTTCGGTACGGGGAATCATGCTTTCTCGCACTTTTATGTCTGAAAACAAAAGAGCATTCTGGAAAATTTTTATTTCCGTGTCAATATCTTCAGGCTCTTTACCGGTAGATGAATTTGCTTCATTCACATAATTATGTAAATCAAGTCGGCCAAATGATTGCTCTTCGTGCTTAAGGTGCACCCTGAAAATATATTTTATTATCCACTCTGAAATTGAGGATGTAAAATACACCACCGGATAAAACAACTGATAAAAAATATACACCGGAACTGCAAAAACATTGAGCAATGAGTTAGCATGATTTCTGAAAATAGCTTTGGGCAAAAACTCACCAACAACCAGAATAAGAATGGTTGATACTACCGTTTGAATAAGCACAACGGAGGCCTCATTACTCACGTATTCGTGGATTGGCGGTTCCAGTAATTTTGCCATAATGGTTCCATAAAGTACCAAGACAACATTATTACCTACCAGCATGGCGCTGATAAATTTTGAAGGTGCTTTATTGAAACCTGAAAATATTTTTGCGGGTAAATAACCCTGCTTATTCTCAATCTCAATCTTGAATTTATTAGAAGAAATGAACGCAAGTTCCATCCCCGAAAAAAATGCGGCAAGCAGAATGGTGAGTATAATCAGGGAAATATAAACGGTCATCTTTTCTGTTTACTTGTTGTCGGGGTTTTGCTTTTCTGATTTAGTTCGCTGTATTCTGCGAAACATATACATCGTTCCTGCAACCAACGGTAAAAATAGCAATTTATAATTTCCGTTTGCAAAGCCTTCAGTAGCCAGAAAATAGGCTACAACCAATACTGTAAGAATTGCTATAACCAACCAGATGTTTTCAGAAATTTTTAGATAATTGTTCATGATTTATTCTTTCAGATTAATAGTTCCTTTTATATCCTTGATTTTATACTTGGTAAAGCTCTGATTTGATTCCAAGCCATTGCCGTAAATAATTTCTTCAGCAGTTGTTATTTTCACAAACTCCTTGGTATAAATCAGTGATTGTTTTTTATCCCATGTTAAATGTTCAGTGTTCAGTTGTTCGCCCTTTTCATTTACAACTACTACATTATTTTTTGCTTCCATTATTTCATCTTTCTCGCGGCTGATAGCATAGTTTGCAGAAAGATGTGAATTCACATTCATGGAATCGTCATAAAACAAAACCTTCACGCCTTTTGGCATTTCCATGTAAGGATTGTCGCCTGCAAAACGCATCATTTCAGGTGCATTGAGTTTAACTTTTATATGTCCCGAATCGCTGTAAATCACTTCCATATCCTTACCGGATTCAACAGGATAATTGCTTCTTGCTGTTACGGTATTAACTTCATCAATATCATTTTCGCAAGAGACAAGGAAAGATGCGAATGAAAAAAGCAGTAGTGCGTTTAAATGGATTGTTTTCAAAATACGGTTAATCGTATTTACGTTTTAAAAACCATTTATCGTTAAATGTAAAGCCTAGTCTCAGGTTTACATATTGTTCCTTAATCAGGTCATTGTCAGTTGTACCTCTTTCACCAATTTCAAAAGCGAGGTTAATCATACTTGATTTACGCGCAATCGGAAAACCAACACCAAACGTTACTCCGTAATCGTTAAGCTGCGTGCTTTTCAGTTGCAGAAAGGTTTGTGCATAGTAACCACCTAATCTTAAAACTGTTTTACCTCTTCCTAAAACCTGATCTTTGCCAACACCAATTTCACCACCGCCTGAAATTCTGCGACTGTCTGAAAGTGCATCGGTTTGCCCGAACGCCTGGTATTTACTCCAGCTTTGTTGTAAGTAATCTACGCCAAACTGCCATTTTCCTAGTTTCTTAAATGCTATTCCTCCTCCAAACGACATGGGCAATGTAACTGATCCAGGACTTGATTTTTCATACTTCACAGTGTCTTTAATATTATCATAGCCACCGTCTGTTGTTGCAATTCTTTGGTAGCGTTCTGCTAAAATAGTTTGCGAACCTTTTATGCTGGTATTAGGTGTAAATACTGCACCTAAAACTAAACTTGTATTATTCTTAAACGAAATAGAATACTGCGCTCCGAAATTAAAATAAAGGCCACCTAAGTCACTTGAATTGGTTTGTTTGAAATCAAAATACGATGAGCTATTGTATTCTAATCTTCTTTCTCTGTCAAGCGTGCCGAATAAAAAAGAAGAATTAACACCAAATGACAATCCGCTAGCGGCTTTAAGGCTTCTTTCAATTTTTTTAATCTTCGCTGAATCTTTTTCTGCAAGCAGTGTTTTATATTTTTCTGATGAGCGGAAACGTGCAACAGAATTTTTAAACGGCTGAACCGAGCTTCCTATAAAAAACTGGTTCAATCCACCTTTGCCGCTGAAGCTGTTTTGTACAGGAATTTCAGTTCCTGAAAGTGTATCCGAAACGTTGGAACTGTCGCTCATTCCGTAACCAATGCTGCTGTAGGGTTTCAATCCAAAACATCCGCCCCACCATTTTGTAACCGGAAAACCAAAACCAAAATACTGAACAGAGGCATTCGTTACGGTTTCATTGTTACGCGAATTTTTCAGATTACCATAAGAACCCATAATTCCCGCATCAAACGATGTAAATTTTATTGCAGTATAGGACGCAGGATTATTGAAATTGATAAAATCAGGAACAACCGAATCTTCGCGAACAGCAAAACTTAATCCTCCCATTCCGGCATTTCGTGCATGTGAAAAGGTTTGAAGGTCGCCTATTCCATAGCGTGAATAGGGTGAAGAAGTGCCCGTCTGCGCCTGAGCCACAGATGAAAGTGCAATAAAAATAAAAAAGAGAAATCTATTTACTCTTCTTATCTGCATTATAGTTGAGGATAACATTTAAGCCGCGGAGGGTTAAAAACGGGTCGGCAAAGATGTGATTTTTTAGCTCGTTATCAAAAAATGGAAGATCGCCTCCGGTTAGTACAATTTTCATATCACCATAACGTTGTTTAAAACGATTTATTATTCCTTTCACTTCTTCCATTGCACCAAGCTGAACACCAAGTCTTATGGCTTGTTCTGTGCTGCCTCCGCAAAGTTCATTGTCATCATCTTTTGAAACCAAAGGAAGTTGAGCGGTAAATGCATTCAATGCTTTAAAGCGCATATCAATACCAGGTGAAATGTTTCCTCCTAAGTATTGATTTTCAGCATTTACAAAGTCGTATTTGATGCAGGTGCCAGCATCAATAGCCAATACATTTTGTGATGGGAATAAACTGTTTGCGCCAACGGCAGCAGCAATTCTGTCGTTGCCCAGCGTTTCGGGCGTTTTGTAATGTTTTTCTACCGGCAAAAAAGTTTTGCTGTTTAATTTTATCAGAAGAAAATTATTTCCGAGAAAAGTTTCTAACTCCTCATTCTTATTTATTACCGAAGAAAGAATAACATTTTCAGGCCTGCCATTTTCACTCAAAAAAGTCTGCAACTCACTCATTATGAACTCAGGTAAAACTAAATGCGCCTTCAGTTCACCTGAACTGAAAAGCCCAAGTTTTACCGAAGTATTACCCATGTCAATCACCAAATTCATTCAGCCTTTTTTTGAAATTCACGCAAAAGTAGGAATATGCAGCAAACAGAATTATCTTATTTTTTTGTGGAAGAGAAATCTTTTTTAGCTTTGCGCCCTCTTTTTGAGATTGGTGCCTTAGCTCAGTCGGTAGAGCAAAGGACTGAAAATCCTTGTGTCGCTGGTTCGATTCCAGCAGGCACCACTAAAAAAATCTGCAACGGCAGAGTTTTATTTGGGCTTTGTACATTTTGTTAAATGTATATATTTGCGGTCCTTTTGAAAAGAATGGGAGCTTAGCTCAGCTGGTTCAGAGCATCTGCCTTACAAGCAGAGGGTCACTGGTTCGAACCCAGTAGTTCCCACAAAGCCTCGCAGAAATGCGGGGCTTTTTTATTACACAACCTCGGCTGCCACAAACGTGCTGCCTCCAACAAACACAAGATCTTTAGCTTTTGCCTTTTTCAGTGCTGCATTGTAAGCACTTTTAACGCTTTTGAATGCGTGCCCTTTAAGGCCTGAAGAAATAGCTTTATCCATCAGTTCAAGTTCACTTAATCCGCGAGGTATTTGAGGACGACAGAAATAATAGACTGCATTTTTTGGCAGAATAGTTAAAATAGGTTCAATCTTTTTATCACTCACAACACCCAAGATAAAATGCAGTTTTTTGTGTTTGGTCAAAGCAATCTGAGCCAATACTTCTTTTATTCCGTCAATGTTATGTCCCGTATCACAGTAGGCGAGGGGAGAGGATGAAAGTTTTTGCCAGCGACCCATTATTCCGGTTTTTGAAACAACATTTTTCAGGCCTTTTCGCAATGCTTTGTCAGAAATACTAAAACCTTGTTCGCGCAAGAGTTTTACTGATGCTGCAACTGTTTTAAGATTTTTGTATTGGTAAATTCCGGTTAGTTCAGACTGTCCCTTTTTTAGAAATTCAGTTTTCCCTTCTACAATATCAACTTTAAGATACTGTTTGCTTTTGCCCGTCAATACTGGTGATTTAATATCAAACAGTTTATCAGCAAAATAAATTTTTGAGTTAGCTGCTTTTGCTTTTTGTTTGAATACTTTTTCAGTTTCCACTTGTGTTTCGCCAATTAGAACGGGTGTTTTTGATTTTATTATTCCGGCTTTTTCAGCACCAATTTTCTCTAAGGTGTTTCCAAGAAAATGCTCGTGGTCCCAGCCGATATTGGTAATTACCGAGAGCAGTGGTTTAACTACATTAGTTGAATCCAGTCGTCCGCCCATGCCTGTTTCAATTATGGCAATGTCCACTTTTTCGTTTTTGAAATAGTCAAAGGCAAGTCCAACTGTCATTTCAAAAAAAGAAGGTTGGATTTTTTCAAAAGCAGAGCGGTGTTTTTCTAAAAACTCAATCACCTTCTTCTTGGGAATCATTTTCCCGTTTATTTTAATCCGTTCTCTGAAGTCTTTCAGATGTGGTGAGGTATAAAGTCCTGTTTTGTAGCCTGCCGATTGAAGTATGGAAGCAAGAAAATGAGAAGTAGAACCTTTTCCATTTGTTCCGGCAATGTGGATACAGCGTTTGTTTAGAAACTTTTCCGGGTTTCCGAGCAGACGACAGATTTCAATTGTATTTGTAAGATCGGCTTTGTATGCGGCATGCCCGATGCGTTGATACATCGGCAACTGGCTGAAGAGGTAATTCAGCGTCTGCTGGTATGTCACTATTCTAACTTGTAAGTGAAAGTCATGCTCCCAACCTGTTCCTCCGAGGCTGGGTTGGCATCAAACTTTGTTTTCAGTGCAGCTTCTTCCGAAATGCGAAAAAGATAAGCGCTTGTAGAAGTTGTTCCTCTTTCTCCGGCTGTTGCTTTGGTAACTTTTCCGTTTCGGTCCACAATTATTTTTACCACAACTTTGCCCTGATCCTGCGATTTTTCAATAATAACAGGACGCTGAACCATTTTTCTTCCGTTAAGACTGAAACCTATGTTTCCGCTGCCACTGCCCGGACCGTAATTAGGTGAACCTGGAGTTCCGTTAGGGTCGCCCTGATTGCCCGGACCTTTATTTATTCCCTGACTTTCTGAAGTGCCATTGCCAAATGCATTGCCCACCATTTTTGAAATATCGTCTGATTTTTTCTTTTTCTCTGCTTCAACTCGTTGTTTCTCTGCTTCAATTTTCTTTTGCGTTTCTGCTTTCTTTGCGTCTTCTGTTCTTTTTTGTTGTGCTTCCACTCTTGCAGTTTCCTCAGCCTGTTGTGTCAAAATCTCTTCCTGTGTTTTAGCAACAGACTTTTCAGGTTTGCTGGCAGCAGGGACTGCAGCTGCAACTGAGTTGTTCTCGGGTTCTGGCGAACCGCCCGATGAAGGTTCTTCTTCCCCCCAGCCTGTTTGGCTGTTCCCGAAGTTAACTTCCATGCCTTCTTCCTGCGGTACAGGAGGAAAAACAGCCGGAAAAGTAAGGTTGAGCTTAAAATAAATAAAAATAAACAGCAGTATGGAGTGGAAGAAAATAGTTCCTAAAAGTCCGTTGCGCTTGTCTTTATCTGTTAAAAATTGCATGTCGCTGTGCCCGTAAAAGGCTGATTGGCTGTGGATATTCATGCGAAATTACTATTAGTTATTGATTATAGGTTTAAGTGTCCTTCTATTTATAAACACGCATATGTTAGTTTTATTGTTTAAGAAGAAATATTTTTTTTGAAACCTAGAGATTTATATTTTTGTATAACGATTGTTTTTGAAACAAACAGAAATAGTATTAATAAACCAAAAAATCAAAACATTGGCACATTCAAAAGGTCCATCAAAAGGTAAAAAATCTACCACTGACGCTGATGAATTAAGAAAACCCACAAAGCTTAAGCCCATCAAAGGTAAAATACCTAAGAAGGCTAAAGACATAAGCGCTTTCGAAGAGGAAGAGGAAGACACCAACATTGAAATGCTGGGAGGAGATGATGATATCCCTTTCAACGAGTTTGGTGATGATGACGATGATGATGATTTCTAAATCATCACAGGGTAGTTCTCAAATTTCCCCTAAGTAAATAGCGCCACCGATGCTGTCGGTTCTTGCTCCTGTAACAGAAGCGAGGGTATTATTTTTTTGCTCAAATCTCAGTAAACCGAGGAAAGCAAAAATCAGGGCTTCTTTGTACTCTATTGTTTGGTTATTGGGAATAATAACCTCTGTCTGAGTATAAATTTTTAGCCGCTCCATTAAATAGCTGTTGTAAGCGCCACCTCCGGTAACAAGCATTTTTGAAGTTGCATCTTTAGCATGCTTTGCAATCTGAAGAGCAATGTGTTCGCAAACAGTGTTCAGTTTATCTTCAGCAGAAATTTCAAAACTGTTTAATACGGGAAAGAAAACCTGTTCAACCCATTCTCTTCCTAATGATTTAGCTCCTGTGGTTTTGTAAAAATCAAGATTGTTAAGTTTTTCAAGAAGGTTGTTATTCAACGAACCTGAACGGGCAAAATCTCCTTCGCTGTCGTAGTTTTTGCCCAGTGTTTGCGCTAAGGTATTTAGAACTAAGTTGACAGGGCAAATGTCAAAGGCTGACCTCACCCCTGACCCCTCTTCCTGAGGAGAGGGGAACGAGATATTGGCAATTCCGCCAAGGTTAAGGCAGTATTCAAATCCGGAAAATAACAATGCATCACCGATGGGTACAAGCGGTGCGCCTTGTCCGTTCAGTGCAACATCTAATGAGCGGAAATCACAAACGGTTGTAATGCCTGTTCGGCCTGCAATAGCTGCTCCGGAGCCTAACTGAAAGGTGAAATTTTTTTCGGGCTGATGAAAGATGGTGTGGCCGTGCGAAGCAATTAAATCAATGCCTTTAATGTTTTTCTCTGAAATAAATTCATTGACTTTTTCTGCCACATAATAACCGTATTCAGTGTTTGCCAGCGCAAATTCATAAGCAGAAGTATTATGGATAGATGTAAGCTTTTTGCTCCACTCTTCATTGTATTTAAAAGTAACAGCATCTTCAATTTTGTAGCTCCAGCTTTCACCGTTTTGTTCAAAGGTGCAGCAGGCGATATCAAGTCCGTCAAGCGAGGTGCCGGACATTAAGCCAATGATACGGTAAGTGGATTTCGGCATTTATCTGAACAGTGTTGCTTTGCGGATAAAGGTATAAAATACAATTTATGAATGCAAAAGGAGAAAGGAAAATATATGAACAGGGGAGGGGTTACATTAATAGTGTTATCAGGATCCGGGTTTGTAGGATTTCCTTGTTATCCATTCTTTGTTTTTAGTAAGTACTTCTCTTCTTTTGCAGCAGTCGCATCTGCGTGATTTGGTGAAATCGTCTTTGTCGTTGCTTAAGCGCAACATTAAATCGTAGTGTTTAAACCTCCAGCGGTGGCCAAATAATCTGCAAATTAATTTCCTGAGCATGGTTGCTGATTATTTTAATGACGTGATATAAATATGAGTATCAGCAGCGTTACAATGCCCGTAAAGAAAAACAGGGCTATATCTCCAAGTAGTAATGAAATTGGCTTTTTATTCAGCTGTTTTACGTTTGCTGCATACTGCCAGTTGATTTGTCCTGTTTTTAGCAGTGGGGTAGTGGGGTCAAGTTTTTTGTTTTTCAGTTCTTTTATAGTAAAGGGACCGGTGCATTTTTTGCCTTTGTCTATAATATAGTATTGTTCTTTTTCGGCTTTGGTAGTTTTCATAGTGTGCGGCTATTTTTGAAATGGTGCAGCAATTTCAGGAATAAGAAAATGCCTTTTACATTTTTAGATTAATGCTGCAACTTAACTGCTAAAGGGTGGGTGGTGAAGTGATGAAAATCCGCTTACACAATAATCCCCTCATTTCTCCTTTATTCTATAAGACAAATATCCCCCCCCTCAATGAACTAAACCCTTTTTTTCTATGGACAAAGAATTGGAGAGAATTTGTATTTATTTTGATTAAAGTTTTGATGCTCGTTTTAGTCATAAAATACGTTAC
>CAMAVO010000057.1 GCA_945861685.1 Chitinophaga pinensis
TCCTGCATCGGGAAAGGTTGGAATACCTTCAAACATCAGGGTTGTTGCGCCACTCAATAAAGGTCCATATATAAGGTATGAATGTCCTGTTACCCAACCAATATCTGCTGTGCACCAAAAGACCTCATTTGGTTTGTATTGAAATACATTCTGAAAAGTATAGGCTGTGTAAACCATATAACCACCCGTTGTATGCACTACACCTTTTGGTTTTCCTGTTGAGCCGGAAGTGTAGAGAATAAAAAGTTTGTCTTCTGAATCCATTTCTTCGGCAATACATTCTGTGTTTGCTTTTTTATCTTCATCGTGCCACCAAACATCTCTTCCGCTTTGTATGTTCACTGCAATTCCGGTTCGTTTCAGGGTGATGACTTTTTGTACCGAAGGACAGATTTGCAAAGCTTCATCCACGATTGCTTTCAGCGGAATATCTTTTGCTCCACGGTAGCCGCCATCGGCAGTTACTACTATGTTACACTCGGCATCATTAATTCTGTCGGCAAGGGAGCTGAATGAGAAACCTCCAAACACTACGGAATGAATGGCCCCAATTCGTGCACAAGCCAGAACTGCAATTGCCAGTTCAGGAACCATTGGCATATAAATACAAATGCGGTCGCCTTTTTTTGCTCCGTTGCTTTTCAAGACATTGGCAAAGCGACAAACTTCTTCATGAAGCTCTTTGTAAGTGAGTTTTCTTACTTCTTCGGTTGGATTATTGGGTTCCCAGATTATAGCTGTCTGGTCGCCTCTTTCAGCTAAATGGCGGTCAAGGCAATTCTCTGTGATATTGAGTTTTCCTCCAATAAACCATTTTACATCTGGCTGAGAGAAATTCCACGCCAGAACTTTATCCCATTTTTTACGCCATGAAAAATGTTCGGCTTTATCAGCCCAAAACTGTTCGGGGTTTTCAATGCTTTTAGTGTATTCACTCTGGTATTCTTCAAAAGAGGTGATGCGAAAACTCATATCTGATTGGCTTTTTATTCAACAACTTTCATTTTCACTGAAATAATTTCCAGCGGAGTTTCGCCATTTACAGGGGCTGCAGCAATTTTATCTACTACATCCATACCTTCAATTACTTCACCAAAAACGGTATAGCCGCCATCTAAATGAGGTGCGCCTCCGGTTGTTGAATATTCTTTCTTCTGTTCTTGATTGAATTTATACCCCATGCGATCGCCAATGCGGTCCATCATATCGTACTCATAAACTTTGCCTACCACAATATAAAATTCAGAAGGTGATGACTCTTTTTCAGGATTAACCAAATCATCTTCGCGCGCTGCTGCTAGTGCTCCACGTTTGTGGTATTTGCCGGGAACAATTTCAGCAGGAAGTGTTTTCATTCTTGCCGCTCCCTTAATTTCACCGCCCTGTATCATAAAGGTATTGATGACACGGTAAAAGTCGGTTCCCTCGTATTTTCCTTCTTTCACTAATTTCAGGAAATTATCGCGGTGAACAGGAGTTTCGTTATAGAGTTTTACCTTAATAATGCCGTAATTGGTTGAAATCTGAACAACTGATTCTTTATCGTTTTGTGCAGTAGCAGCAAAAAAGGCGAAAAGACTTAACGCAAACGAAATAAAAGATTTTAACATGGTGTTTAATTTTTATTAATTTTGTTTCCCGCAAAACAGAAACGCATACAATATTAATTATTAAACTAAGATACTAATGAAATTCAGAGCAATTTTAAGCCTTATTCTGGTAACCGGAGTTATAGGTTTTGGATTTAGTTCCTGCAAAAAAAGTAAAGCCTGCAAAGTGTTGGTTATTGTTCAGGATTCATTGGAAGAACCGATTGTTGGAGCTGATGTGAGGTTATGGTGTGATGATATAGAAAATCCTCTTTGTATTATTGACACAATGGCAACAACACTTACAGACGGAACGGCACATTTCCAATTTACAAACCCAGGAATTTTGAAAGTATTTGTAGATGGCGACCCTGAAGGTTATGTTGAACTGGAAGCCGGAGAAGAAGTAGAGAAAATTATTGTAAGACCTTAAACAAGTTCTTTCTTATCCTATAAAAAAGCTCCTCGCCTAAGGCGAGGAGCTTTTTTTATGCTTCTTCTTTAAAATACTCTATCAGCGCCTCTTTCATCAGGCGCATCTGCTGGCCGGGTTTAAGTGAGGGTAGTTTTTCAGTAGCTTTCCAATGGGGCCAGCCTTCGTCATCGTTGCCTTCAAACTCGTAGTAGCCATAGTTGCTTAACAAGGTGCAAATGGCTACGTGCATTACGTTCAGTTTTTCGTCTTTGCCAAACTTGCGGAAACCTTGTCCCAATTCCTGAACACCTACCAGAAACAATATTCCCTGTAGGTCAATGTCTTCACCAAACTGCTGTTCAATGCGGGCTACAACTGTTTTCCATTCTGCTTCAAATACTTCATCCATGTTGCAAAGTTAGTTATCTGCTTCATTCACAGAATTCGTTATTTTTGCAATTCAATTGCATAGCACGGCAGGACATTAGTATATGGTAAGATTTTTCAGCAGCATTTTAGCAGTCCTGTTTTTTACCGGTTTTACTTTTTCGCAGGAAATACAATCACCACCGTTAGACATTGTTTTTATAGTTGACATCAGTTCGAGCACCACGGGCTTGCTTTCATCGGTACGCAATAATTTCTGGGAAATCAATAACGATATTTCGCGCCTGAAGCCCGAACCAAATTACCGCATAGGCTTGATGTTGCTTGGCCGACCAAGCTTTAAAGAAGAGAATGCTTATATAAAAATGGCAGCAGACCTTACTACTGATATTGACTATGTGGCCAATGAAATGTTTATCATAAAGGATAATGCTACCAAGGGAAAGGTGTATTTCGGAAATGCCTTGAGGGAAGCGGTGGATGAATTTAACTGGAGTAAAGATGACAATGCTATTAAACTGATTTTTCTGGTGGGCAATGGTCCTCTGAGCAATGGTTATGATTACCGCAAAGCAGCCGAGAGTGCAGTAAAAAAAGGGATAAAAATATTTTCGCTGTACTTCCCTAATATTACCAGTGGAAGGGATGAAGCAGAGTGGAAAGACCTTGGAGAAGTTGGGAACGGAAGTTTTGCCAATATTCTTTTAAATGCAGGAAACAACATTGTTTTTGAAAAAAGTTATCACAACGATTTGTTGGTGGAAGCCAACAGCGCCATTAATAACACCTATATTTATTATGGCGAATTTGGGAAAGACCGTTTTGAAACGCAGGAACGCTTAGATGTGCTTACCAACACCGTGAGCGACTGGGAAACGGAAGCCCGCAGTTTTTTGAAAGGAACAAAACTATACCAAGGTAAAAATGCCGGGTGGGACTTGATTGATCTTTCGAATAAACAAACCATCAACTACTCAAAAGTTGACCGCAAATTTCTTCCGCCTAAAATGGAACAGATAAGTGATGAAGACCTGAAAACGCTTATAGAGGATAAGATTAGTGAACGCCAGGAATATATTTCGATTATAAAAATGCTGAGCCAAAAGCGTGAAGAGTTTCTGAAACGCAAGAAGGATAAATTAGAACTGTTTCGCTACAACAACACTTTTTTGGGTGTGGTGAAAAAGACCATTATCCAACAGGCGGTGGAGAAAGGATATAGTTCGGAGTTTTAGAACTACCCGAACAAAGCAGAAAATACATCTTCCACTTTTTTCACTTTCACAATTTCGATATTGTGTTTTTTGGTGTCGATACCTTTGCTGTAGGCCGAGATAAATATTTTTTCGAGACCCAGTTTTTCGGCCTCGGCAATGCGGGCATCAATTCGGGTAACAGGGCGAATTTCACCTGAAAGACCTACCTCTGCAGCAAAGCAAACATTGCCGGGAATGGCAATGTCCTCGTTGGAAGAAAGCACAGCGCAGATAACAGCTAAGTCCGTTGCAGGGTCATCCACTTTTATTCCGCCTGTTATGTTCAGGAAAACATCTTTTGTTCCCAAGCGGAAACCGCAACGTTTTTCCAGAACAGCCAATAACATATTTAATCTTCTGCTGTCAAAACCAGTGGTGGAACGCTGAGGAGTGCCATAAGCGGCCGTGCTTACCAGGGCTTGTATTTCTATCAGTAATGAGCGCAAACCTTCCATAGTAGCGGCAATACTGATGCCGCTTAAATTATCATCGCGCTGCGAAAGCAGAATTTCAGATGGGTTGCTTACCTCGCGCAAACCGTTTGCCTGCATTTCGTAAATACCTAATTCGGGTGTTGAACCAAAGCGGTTTTTAACGGCACGCACAATGCGGTAAACATGATTGCGGTCGCCCTCGAATTGTAAAACCGTGTCTACCATGTGTTCCAGCACTTTTGGTCCGGCAATGTTTCCGTCTTTAGTAATGTGACCGATTAAAAAAACAGGCGTAGAAGTTTCTTTTGCAAAACGCAAAAACTCTGATGCACATTCACGAATTTGCGAGATGCTTCCGGGAGAGGAATCAATCATGTCGGTTGAAAGCGTTTGGATTGAATCTACAATCACCAACTCGGGTTGCAAGGCTCCTATTTGTGCAAATATTTTGGAAGTATTTGTTTCGGTAAGGATGTAACACGAAGTGTTGTTTTCGTTGATGCGTGTGGCGCGCATTTTCAGCTGCTGCTCGCTTTCTTCGCCTGAGATGTAAAGTGTTTTCAGCTTTCCGGGAGCTAAGCCTAATTGCAGTAAAAGAGTTGATTTTCCTATGCCCGGCTCACCGCCCAATAAAATCAGGGAGCCTTTTACAATTCCTCCTCCAAGCACACGGTTAAGTTCATTATCGTTGGTGATAATGCGCTGTTCACCGCTGCCCTGATTAATTTCAGAAACAAGTTTTGGCTTAGACTCAGAAGTTTTTCCCGACACGGTTTCCCATGCCTCTTTCTTTTCCGGTTTTGATATGATTTCTTCTGCGTAAGTGTTCCACTCACCGCATTCAGGACATTTGCCAATCCATTTTGCGCTTTGCGCTCCGCAATTCTGGCAAAAAAAGCCCGATTTAACCTTTGACATGAAGGTTATCTCCGCTCAAACTCTCTGTTGTAAAGACCTCCGTCTTTATCGTTTACTATGTATAATGTGTTACTTTTCAACTCAATAATCCACCACTCGGCATCATAGAAGTTGAAGTTATTGACATCAGTCATTCCTGTAGTGATAAGCCTTGTTTCGGTAAATTTTGCTTCTACTGAATATTTTCCTTCGGTCACAACTGTTCCATCTCTCCTTACAATTATTCTTCCATCAACAGTAAACTCCCACGTCTCTGTAACCGTTTCATTAACATCAAAAACGGGTATCATTGTCCATTCTCCCTGCAGTTTATTCACAGTGTCAGTAGAGCAAGAAGTAAGGCTCAAGACAAATACAACTGAAAGTATTCCTACTGAATAAAATATGTTTTTCATGTGCTGATTTTTTGAAAATGCAGGATAAAATTAAGTATTTATTCTGAAATGCAAATTCCCGGCATAATCGCTCTGCGATATTTTTCTAATTTCGCGAGCCAAACCAAGAAAGACAGGATGAAGAATCACCAGTATCTGAACAACCTAACAGGTTGGATTGTATTTATATTTGCATCAGCAGTTTACCTTCTTACCATAGAACCAACTTCCAGTTTCTGGGACTGCGGTGAGTTTATTGCCTCTTCTTATAAATTGCAGGTGGGGCATCCTCCCGGAGCTCCTTTCTTTATGATGTTAGGCAGAATTTTCTCCCTGTTTGCAATGGGTGATGTTACCAAAGTTGCTATGATGGTTAACATTATGAGTGCATTGTGCAGCAGTTTTACCATTTTGTTTCTGTTCTGGACCATTACTGCTTTCGCGAAAAAAGCTGCACTTGCTGAAGGCGAAATGACAGCTGCAAAAACAATTGCTGTTTTAGGGAGCGGAGTTGTTGGCGCCTTGGCTTATACATTTTCAGATTCGTTTTGGTTTTCGGCTGTGGAAGGCGAAGTTTACGCGATGTCATCATTCTTTACAGCTGCCGTTGTTTGGGCCATGGTTAAATGGGAATCTGTTGCCGATAAACCTCATGCCGACCGCTGGCTGATTTTGATTGCTTACCTGATGGGACTTTCTGTAGGTGTTCACTTGCTGAATCTACTGTGTATTCCTGCACTTGCATTTATTTACTATTTCAAGAAATATGAGTTTTCGTGGAAGGGTATTATCATCACTGCAATAACAGGTGTTGGGCTTTTAGTTTTTATTCAATACGGAATTATCCCTGGTGTTGTGAAAATTGCCGCAAAATTTGAAATGCTGTTTGTAAACAGTTTCGGAATGCCTTTTAATTCAGGATTGTTGGTTTACGGAATTGTAATTGTGGCCTTGGTTACTTATGGTTTGTACTTCACCGGACAAAAAGGAATGCGCCTTGCAAATACTGCATTGCTTTGCCTTACCGTAATCTTAATCGGCTATTCTTCTTACGCAATGATTGTTATTCGTTCTTCGGCAAAACCACCGATGAATGAAAATGACCCTTCTAATGTTTACAGTTTGCTGGCATATCTGAACCGTGAACAATATGGCGACCGCCCTTTAGCTTATGGACAATATTACAGCACACCTCTGGCAATTGATTACGACAAGCAACAATATAAATACGAAGACGGCACACCCGTTTACTATCAGGGAAAAGACAAAAGTGGAAAAGACCAATACTTAATTGCTGACGACCGCAAAGGCTCCATTCCTGTTTATGATCCTAAATTTTGCACCATTTTCCCGCGTATGTACAGCTCGGAAGGGCATCACAAATCTGCCTACAGAAATTGGGCAGATATCAAAGGCAAAAAAATAAAAACAAACAGACCGGATGTGAAAGAAGTGGAGATGCCAACATTTGGTGAAAACCTTACTTTCTTTTTTAAATACCAGTTGGGACACATGTATTTCCGCTATTTCATGTGGAATTTTGCGGGAAGACAAAACAACATTCAGGGACACGGAAGTGCGTTGGAAGGAAACTGGATAACAGGAATTCCCTTTATAGATGAGGGGTTGGTTGGCTCGCAGGAAAATTTACCTGAATATATGGCTGAAAATAAAGCCATGAATAAGTTCTACCTCCTGCCATTAATCATTGGAATACTTGGTCTGGTATGGCAATTAACTAAGGATAAAAAAGATTTTTTTGTGGTTTTTCTGCTCTTTATTTTCACAGGGCTTGCCATTGTCGTTTATCTGAATCAATATCCGTATCAGCCGCGCGAACGTGATTATGCTTATGCTGCTTCGTTCTATGCATTCTCCATTTGGATTGGCTTTGGCGTGTATTCTGTTTTTGATTTTTTGGCTACAAAAATGCCGCAAGGTATTTCGGCAGGAATTGCAACTGCTCTTTGTTTAATTGCTGCTCCTATAGTAATGGCAAAAGATGGCTGGAATGATCACAGCCGTGCAGGGCGCTATTCTGCACGTGACTTCGCCATGAATTATTTGAACTCCTGCGAACCCAATGCAATACTTTTTACTAATGGTGATAACGATACATTCCCGCTCTGGTATGCGCAGGATGTGGAAGGAATAAGAACCGATGTACGCGTTGTTAACCTCAGTCTTTTGAACACCGATTGGTATATTGACCAGATGAAAATGAAGGCATACGAATCAGAGCCATTGCCTATTTCATTTACCACTGACCAATACCGTCAGGGAACCCGTGATTATCTTCCTATTGAGGAGATAACCGAGAAAGCTGTTGACCTGCGTGAAGTGATGAAAATTATTGCCAGTGAAGCACCCAACGCGAAGAAAGAATACGGTGATAATAAAATCAACTTTGTTCCTTCCAAACGACTTTTTATTCCTATTGATTCTGCACAGGTTGTCAGCAGCGGCTATGTTCCAAAAGATGCGGCAGGACAAGTGGTGAAACAAATGGAATGGGAATTAGACAAACGCTACATTCTGAAAAATGATATGATTTTGTTGGATATTCTTGCCAACAATAACTGGAAACGTCCTGTTTATTTTGCAGTAACTGTGGGCAGCGACAACTATCTGGGATTGGAAGATTATTTTCAACTGGAAGGAATGACATACAAAATTGTTCCGATAAAAACTACGAATGAAAATGGATCAATTGGCAGAGTGAACACTGCCAACATGTATGAAAATGTGATGACTAAATTCAAGTGGGGCGGTATGAAAGATCCTGCGCTTTACATGGATCCGGAAACAGTGCGTTTGACAACAGGTTTGCGTTTGAATATGGCAAGATTGGCTTCTACGCTTGTTGAAGAAAATAAAAAGGACTCTGCGATTAAGGTGTTGGATTTGTGCTTACAGGAAATGCCTGACGAAACAATTCCTTACAACTTCTTGATGATTGCTGTTGCTGAGGCTTACTACAAAGCTGATGCGAATGAAAAAGCAAATGCAATTTTGTTGCGAATGGCTGATATTTATGAGCATGAATTGAATTATTATTTTTCATTGGAGCCTCGTTTTATAAAATTGGTGGAAGATGATATTGACCAGGCCTCTTCGGTTTTACAGCGCTCACTTTCTCTTGCTATGGTTTATGACCAGAAAGAAGTTGCAGATACGATTGAGAAAAAGCTGGATGCTGTGATGGAGAAGAATGCGGGGAAAATGAGAAAATAATTTCTTTTAAACTTGTTCTACGTCAGTCCGCCTTTTATATACAAATGGTTTTTGAGGGATGCTGTTTTTCGTATTCCGACTGAAGAGAAAAAACTTTACCTCACCTTTGATGACGGGCCTGTACCTGAAGCAACACCTTTTGTTTTAGAGCAACTGAAAAAACATAATGCAAAAGCAACATTTTTTTGCATTGGAAAAAATGTGAAAGAAAATCCAGAGTTGTATAAACAGGTTTTGGCTGAAGGGCACAAAACTGCCAACCACACTTTTGACCATGTCAACGGCTGGAAAACTAAAACTTCAGAATACCTTGCAAACACAGCTAAATGCGCTGAGTTAGTTGATTCGAGATTGTTCCGTCCACCTTACGGGAAGATTACATTTTCACAATACTCAAATCTCAAATCAAACTACTCAGTGGTTCTTTGGGATGTTCTGAGTTGGGATTTTAATATTGAAACTTCGCCTGAAAAATGTTTACAGAACGTTTTAAAAAACGCAAAGCCTGGAAGTATTATCGTTTTTCATGATAGCAAAAAAGCGTTTAAGAATATGAGCTATGCGCTGCCGAGAACGTTGGATTTTTTTTCGGAAAGAGGTTATAGATTTGAGACGATGAAATAATTGTATTTTTGATTATTAGATAAAGACCATGAAAGTATTTTTCATATTAATCACACTACTTCTATTTAACATTTTGGCTATTGCTCAAACGGATAGTTTAGAACAAAAATTAACTCAGTATAAAAAGCTTTTCGAATCGGGATTGATTACCGAAAAAGAATATGAAGAAGTAAAAGCAAAAGCATTGGAAATTCCTGTAAGTAGAAAAGAGGAAATTAATACGAAAACCCAAACGCTAATAATAACAGAGCCGAAAGAATTAATTGAGCTGAAAAGCCAATACCGAGATAATTATGGTTTTGCAATTTTTTCAGGATGCGTTGGTTCTATGCTTATTATATCTTCTATTATTATAAAGGAAAGCGATATACCCAATCCAAAACGAGACAATTTAAGTTTGTCCTTGGGTACAGTGGGAGGGGTGTTTGGACTTGTTTGTATTACTAATATTATTTTGGGTGGGAAAAATGTTAAAAAATATTTAGCTAAGAAGGAGCAGCTAGGTGTATCTTTAAATCCACATGGAATAGGATTATGCTACACATTTAAATAATTATGTGAAGCTCACTTATTAGAAATCCGCACCCGCCAATACAATCACAATCTCACCCTTTACCATTTTGCTTTCGAAATAAGTCTGCAATTCTTGAAGCGTTCCTCGTTTCGTTTCTTCAAACATTTTAGTGAGTTCGCGTG
Source organism: Chitinophaga pinensis (assembly GCA_945861685.1). Taxonomy (GTDB): domain Bacteria; phylum Bacteroidota; class Bacteroidia; order SXHM01; family SXHM01; genus SXHM01. The sequence continues at coordinate 9,928 of CAMAVO010000057.1, forward strand.
AGACAGAAGCTTTGCGTTCTGCACCAAAAACTTCTTTTAATTGCTCTAATGCTTTTATCAAGCGGTGAGGTGATTCATACAAAACAATGGTGCAATCCAACGTTGCAAGAAATTGCAAACGGGTTTGCCTTCCTTTTTTCTGAGGTAGAAATCCTTCAAAATAAAACCGGTCGCAAGGCAAGCCTGAGTTGACCAGCGCAGGAACAAATGCAGTTGGTCCTGGGAGACATTCAATCTCCACTCCTGCTTTAACACATTCACGTACTAATAAAAAACCAGGGTCAGAAATTCCGGGAGTTCCGGCATCGGTTACCAAGGCAATATTTTCACCATTGGCAATTCTTCCTGCAATATGCTGAACTGTTAAATGTTCATTGTGCTGATGATGCGCCTGTATCTTTTTCTCAATGCCAAAATGCTTCAACAGATTTCCAGATGTACGCGTATCCTCTGCTAGAATTACATCCACTTCTTTTAAAATCCTCAATGCACGCAACGTAATGTCTTCGAGGTTACCGATAGGGGTCGGGACGAGGTAGAGTTTGGACATTACCGTGTTGCTTTTCTTTTTTTCCATATTGCAGGTCTTCGCTTTTGATGAACCACTGCAATAATTACAATATGATTTTCTTTTATGAGGTAATAAATGGCATACGGAAAACGAGCAATTAGTGCCCGCCTGATTTGCTTATGCAATACTGCATAAATAAATGGATTTCGTTTAACTAAACTTATCTCTGCTTCAAGAGAAAGCAGAAAATCATCATCGAGACCAGGTCTTTGGAGTGCATACCACCGAAGCGCATCAAGTATATCATTTTCTGCTGCTGGAGTTTGCGAAATAGAAAATATCATTTCTTTTTTCTCTTCAATTCCTTTTTGAAATCTTCCCAAGACCTTACATTTTCCGGATTTTTTTTATAGGAAGCAAGTCGTTCATCGAGAAGTTCTTTTTCTTCTTTGCTTAATTTCAACTTTGAATTTTCAGAAGCAATATTATCCCAAATAGTTTCCACCATCATTATTTTTTCTGCTGTACTGAGTTTGAGAATATCAGATATTTCAGGTCTCATAGGAGTGTAATTTTGTTACAAATATACAAAGTCAAAATTTGATTATTAAAAACTTTTTAAAAAATCCGTGAGCAAACGAAACAAGTCCTGAAATTCAGTCAGTGGAAGTGTTTCGGGTTTATCATACACATCGTGGTAAGCTTTTATTCCTCCCATTGTGTAAATGAAAAATGCAGGAACTCCTTTCTCAGTAAAATAATAATGATCACTGTTGGCGGCTTTGCCACGCACTTTCACCTGCGTCAAATATATTTTTGCATCATTCAATTCTTTCAACTTATTAAACTCTTTTTCAAACACACTTCCGTTCACAACGGTAATTCCTTCTTCGCCTGTTCCCACCAAATCAATGTTGATGAGAAATTTTATTTCTTCTAATGGAAACACGGGGTTTTCGGTATAAAATTTTGAACCCACTAATCCTGCTTCTTCTGCACCAAAAAAAATAAAGACTATTGTGTAATCTGGTTTATTTTCAGGCTGCGAATAACATTTTGCAAGATTGAGTATCATGGCAGTTCCGCTGGCATTGTCATTTGCTCCTGGAAATATTGTTTCGCTGCCCATCATACCAAGATGGTCGTAATGCGCTGAAAAAACAATACTGCTATCGGGCTTAGTTTTGCCTTCAACAAATCCGATAATATTTTGCGAACCGTATTTCGGCAAAAATTTATTGCTGATGTTGAGTTTTATTTTTTTTGCATTGGTTGGAAAAACTCCTTTCAGAATTTCAAGTGTTGTAAAAGGTGAAACGCTTTGCGAAACACCCCAGGTTAGCTTTTCGGGGAGTAATTTGATAATCACAATTGCTTCAAAAGGATTCTTCTCAGCGTTCAAAAAATACTCTTTCTGCACCTTGTTAAAACCTGTAGAGTCAAGTAAAATGGCTTTCCCTTTTTTATCTGCTTTCTCAAATTCATCCATTCTGTTCGGGTTGCCAATGACCGACTTATCCAGGTAAATAATATCATATTCTCCGCTTACAGACCGCGAGTCGGGTGAGACAATAAAATCAATGCCAGGTTGTAATTGCTTTCCGTCAACTTCCACTTCCATTGCTTCAGGAAACGTATTTACATTCATTTTAAAATCCTGATAGTAATTGAAATCAAAGGCTGATACACCCATCTTTTCCAACTGATTGCGCAAATAATGTGCAGCGGCTTCATCTCCATTATTCACATAGCCGCGTCCATACATTTCGGGAGCACACAAATCATTAATAACCTGACGGGCATAATCAACATCCTGCGCTAGTGCAGCATTGCTGAGAAAAATAAATAATAATAATTGCCTTATTAACTTCATAATTTGAGGACGAATTTACCTATTATAAGAAAACATGACGTGCCTCATTTTTTTGTGAGGCAAGGTTTGTCTAATTTAGCCACACCAAAACAGAAAACATGCCCATTTATCATAAACTTGGAAAGATACCGCAAAAGCGCCACACGGTTTTCAAAAACAAAGACGGCAAGTATTATTACGAACAACTTTTCGGAACAGAAGGTTTTTCGGGAATGTCGTCATTGCTGTATCATGTGCATCGACCAACGCAGATAAAAGAGATTGTAAAATCCTACAGCATTGCACCAAAAATTGCGGTGGAAAAAAATATCCGTCCAATTTTGCTGAGTGGCTTTAATGTAAAGCCAACGGCCGATTTTCTGGAAAGCAGAAAATACATGCTGGTCAACAATGATGTGCTGCTCGGTCTTGCAGCCCCAACAAAATCACTGACCAATTATTTCTACAAAAATGCTGATGCCGATGAAATGCTTTTTATTCACAAAGGCAGCGGAACGCTGAAAACTTATTTGGGAAATATCCCATTTGAATATGGTGATTACCTGATTATTCCGCGCGGAATGATTTATCAGATTGAATTTGACACAAAAGATAACAGACTGTTATTTTTAGAATCATTTTCACCGATTTACACTCCTAAACGCTATCGCAATCCATTCGGACAACTTTTGGAACACTCACCTTTCTGCGAGCGCGATTTAAAACTTCCGAAAAATCTGGAAACCAATGACAAGAAAGGGGATTTCCTGATGAAGATAAAGAAAGAAGGAATGATTCATGAAGTGGTTTATGCCACGCATCCGTTTGATGTGGTGGGTTGGGACGGATATAATTTTCCTTACGGGTTTTCGATTAATAATTTTGAACCGCTAACAGGAAGAGTTCATCAGCCGCCACCTGTGCACCAAACTTTTGAAGCACATAATTTTGTGGTGTGCTCTTTTTGTCCTCGTTTGTATGATTATCATCCGAAATCGGTTCCTGCACCTTATAATCACAGCAACATTGACAGCGATGAAGTTTTATATTATGTTGATGGTGATTTTATGAGCCGCAATAACATTAAACAAGGACATATTACCTTGCACCCGAAAGGCATACCTCACGGACCTGCACCCGGAGCAATGGAGCGCAGCATCGGACAAAAAGAAACGCAGGAACTGGCCGTAATGGTGGATACATTCAGACCCCTGATGGTAACTGAAGATGCAATGAAAATTGACGATAAAGTTTATTACAAAACCTGGGTTGAATAACTCAACTATTAAAGAAATAAAAAATGGCACAAGTAAAAAACGTAGAATACGGATTAGAAAAAATCTTTGAAGGCGCACAGGATTTTTTGCCTTTGTTGGGAACAGATTATGTTGAATTCTATGTGGGAAATGCAAAACAAAGCGCACACTTTTACAAAACCGCTTTTGGTTTTCAATCTTTGGCATATGCTGGATTGGAAACGGGAGTAAAAGACAGGGCATCCTATGTTTTAGCGCAAGATAAAATCCGATTAGTATTAACAACTCCCCTCAACAGCAACTCACCTATTAATGCGCATTTGCGCAAACATGGAGATGGGGTGAAAGTGATTGCATTATGGGTTGAGGATGCAACAAAAGCATTTGAAGAAACCACCAAACGTGGTGCAAAAGCCTTTATGCAACCAACGGTGGAAAAGGACGAAACCGGAGAAGTGGTGCGTAGCGGTATTTACACCTATGGAGAAACTGTTCACATTTTTGTAGAACGCAAAAATTATAAAGGAACTTTTCTTCCCGGTTACAAACCGTGGAAATCGGATTACAATCCAACTCCTACAGGCTTAAAATTTATTGACCATATGGTTGGAAATGTTGGCTGGGGTGAAATGAATAAAACCGTGAAGTGGTATGAGGATGTAATGGGTTTTGTTAATTTCCTTTCGTTTGACGATAAGCAGATTCATACCGAATATTCTGCGCTGATGAGTAAAGTAATGAGTAACGGAAACGGCAGAATCAAATTCCCGATTAACGAACCGGCTGAAGGCAAAAAGAAATCACAGATTGAGGAATACCTTGATTTTTATGAAAGTCCCGGCTGTCAGCATATTGCTGTGGCTACCGATGATATTATTAAAACGGTAACGGCTTTGCGTGAACGCGGAGTGGAATTTTTATCAGCTCCTCCCCGCACTTATTATGAAGAGATTCCTGCGCGTTTGGGCGAGCATATGAAAATGATGCACGAAGATATTTCGGTGTTGGAGAAACTTGCAATTCTGGTTGATGCTGATGAAGAAGGTTACCTGCTGCAAATTTTCACCAAGCCTGTTGAAGACCGCCCCACTTTATTTTTTGAAATCATTCAACGCATGGGAGCAAGAGGTTTTGGTGCAGGGAACTTTAAAGCACTGTTTGAATCTATTGAGCGGGAGCAGGAGAAGAGAGGGACGTTATAATTCAATCAATGATTTAATGGGCTTTAAAATCCTTATTCATTTCCTCTATTGAATTAAGCAATTCCTCCCGACCTGTCTGATTAATTACTGAGGTAATAAAAATAGGAGGAAGCTCTTCCCAATAATCCAATAATTTCTTTCTGTAATTGGCCAGATTGGAATTAAGCGTTGAACTTCCTGATTTATCTGCTTTGGTAAATACAATAGAAAATGGAACATGATTTTCACCCAACCACATAAAAAAACTTTCGTCAGCTTTCTGCATTGGTAGGCGTGAATCAATCAATACAAAAACATTAAGCAAATTTTCGCGCTGAGAAATATAATCAGCAATCATTTGTCCGAAAGCTTCTGATTTTGCTTTACTGGTTTTTGCATAACCGTAACCCGGCAAATCCACAAGATACCAGTTTTCATTCACTATAAAATGATTAATCAGCTGTGTTTTCCCGGGTGTGGAAGAAGTCTTGGCCATAC
>CAMAVO010000058.1 GCA_945861685.1 Chitinophaga pinensis
GGAAAAATGGAGTTTAAAATATTGGAAGCCGAGGAAGGATAGGAATACGAGAACTCCAGATCACGGTCTTTTATGGTGCCTTTGTAATACGATTGCTCAAAGCGGAAACCTATCTGATACCTGATGTTCCACCACATTTTGCTCATGTAGTTGATGTAGGCGGCATTGATTAAATCGTCAATATAATAGTCGTTGCTCAGGATGCTGTCTTTCTCATAGCTATCGGTTGGGAACACATAATTTTCGGTGAAATTGAAGGAGGTGTAGGGCTTGTAGTAACTGCGGATTCCTGCTTCCAGCTTTGAATTTTCGGTGAGCGGATTTACATAATCCAGTTGGAAAATATATTGGTTGGAAATGGAACCTCCATCGTTGCGCTGTATCACGGGATTTTCGGGCAGCAGCGTTTGCAAACTATCATAGCTGTAGGTGCTGAAAACATAATCGCGGGTTGAGTTGGAGTAATTGTAGCTGGCATCAATGGTAAGTTCTTCACCTTTTTTAGGAAAGGTATGTTTGAAAAAAGCAGAAGCCGATAAATTATTATGATTATTAAGCTGCACATTGTTGCGGCTGCCTGTTTCGGTTATCACGTTTTCTGAATTGGCATAGGTGAACAGTTGTTCATCATCCGAATCATTGAGGCGATAATAAAAATTTCCGGAAAGTGTAAGCAAATTGCGGTTATTGAGGGTTATGTCAAGCCCCAGTCGAGCCATGTGGTTCACTCCTTGCTCATCATTCACGTTATCCTGATTGAAATAACTTGTAGGACTATCATTGTAAAGATTGGTTCTGTAGGTATAGCCTTCATTGTAATTACGCGAAGAGTTAAAACTGTAAGAAGCTGAAAAATTAATGGGTTTCTGGCGGATGCTGATGCTTCCCGTTGCATTGTAGCGGCTATTGGTTCCTATGCCTGCCGAAATAGTTCCGTTGTAGCCGGGTTTGCGGTTTTGTTTCATCACAATATTTAAAATTCCGCCCGGGGTAGAGGCATCAAATTTTACGGAAGCATTGGTGATTACCTCAACTTTATCAACCTGGTCTGCTGGTATCTGATCAAGCGTTAGGGTGGTAGGCCGTCCGTCAACATACACCTGTGTGCCACTGTTGCGCAGGGTGGCATTGCCATCGGCATCAACGCTAACGCTGGGTATGTTTTTCATAATGTCGGAAGCAGTGCCACCGCGGGTTGAAATATCCTTATCCACATTATACACCTTGCGGTCGATGCTCATGGTCATGGTGCTTTTTTCTTCTCCTATCACCACCTCGTTCAGCACTTTTGAATCTTGTTCCATTTTCAGGTTGCCCATGTCCACTTCCATGTTTTGCATGTTAAGCGCAACGGTTTGTTCAAGCGAGGTATAGCCTAGAAAACTGATTTTTATTTTCAGGGGAATGAGCGGAAGTTTTTCCAGCAAAAAATCACCATTTTGTTTTACCAGTGAACCTGAAATAATGCTGTCGTTTTTCAGCGAAGTAGCCGTTACCGAAGCAAACTCAACGGGTTGTTTGGTTTTGGAATCAAGAATACGACCGTAGATTTTTCCGATTGCGGGAGGCTTGCCTTGGGGTTTTTGGGCGTAGGAAGTTAGTGTTGCCTGAGGCAACAGGAAGTTGGAAGTTAGAAGGAGAAGAAAGAGTAAGCGGGGAAAATCCATTTTATCAAGACACACCTGCGGCAGAAAAGTTTAAGGCAGCAAAGGTAGGGTTTGAAATGAGTTTTTTATTCAACCCGCGTTATAAGCCAACCCGATTTTGGTTGTAATGCTTTTTCGCATACAAATTTCCACTTTGTTTTTTCTTCCACTCTGCGGCATAGGTAGGCGGGGGTTGCAGATTTCCACTTCCATTCGTGTGATTCAATCAGCACTATTTCACCCTGTTTCATGTTCATTAACATGGTGCGCATAATGCTTTGCCTTTGCATGGGGGGTAACAAATTCTGCCTTTTCTTCGAGGGTAAGTTTTTTCATTCCCGAAAAGGGTGTTTATTTTACTTGCTGCATGTTGCTGCAAAAGTAAGAAAGTTCACTATTTTCTAGAATAATTTTTCAGGTATGTAGAAACTGGGTTTCTTTTTGTCGAAAGAAATTACAGTTATATGGAGAGGGGTTATATTTGCATTGAGCTACTATACAAATACGTATTCTATTGCAAAAATGGTTCATGGAACATAAGGCTGCATATTAAAATCTGTATTTTAGCAGCCCTAAATGCTGAAACTTCTCTTCCACACCGGGCGCTACTTTATGCTGATGAAGCAAACCTTCAGCGTACCTGAAAAGTGGAGCATTTTCCGCAAACGTTTGTTTGAAGAACTGGATAACCTTGGCTGGGGCAGCGTGGGCATTGTGGCGTTGGTTTCTATTTTTATGGGTGCGGTAATCACGATACAAAGTGCTTACAGTTTTACCAGTCCCTGGATACCGCTTTATGCCGTAGGTTTGGCAACACGCGATACCACCATATTGGAATTGGCGCCCACCATCATCAGCATTATTCTGGCGGGAAAGGTAGGTTCCAACATTGCCTCCGAAATTGGCACCATGCGTGTAACCGACCAGATTGATGCGCTTGAAATTATGGGCGTAAATCCATCCACACACCTTATACTTCCTAAAATTGTTGCTTCTGTTATCATCAACCCGTTCATTATTCTGATGAGTATGTTTCTGAGCATTTTTGGCGGCTGGTTGTTTGGGATATTGGCAGGAGTAGTAACCAGCTACGAATATGTTTACGGAATTCAGTTTGCCTTTACACCTTACTATGTTCAATACGCATTGGAGAAAACGGTAGTGTTTGCTTTTGTTATATCATCTGTATCGGCTTATCAGGGATATTTTACCGAGGGTGGCGCCTTGGAAGTGGGTATCTCCAGCACCCGTGCCGTGGTTTGGAGCATTGTTTTGGTGCTGCTTACCAATTTCTTTCTCACACAGCTTTTACTGGTATGATAGAGATAAAAAACATTTCAAAAACCTTTGGTGAGAATCATGTGCTGAAAAATATTTCGGCAAAATTCTATCCCGGAAAGGCTAACCTTATTATCGGACAAAGCGGAAGCGGAAAAACCGTATTGACCAAGTGCATGGTAGGTCTTATGCCAGTTGATGAAGGGCATGTGGAATTTGACGGACGCGATTTTCTTTCCATGGATTTTAAAGAGAAGAAAGTAATTCGTCAGGAACTGGGAATGCTTTTTCAGGGCGGTGCGTTGTTTGATTCACTAACTGTTGAGCAGAACGTGATGTTTCCGCTCAGCATTTTTTCGGCAATGAGCCATGAAGAACAGCATGAACGTGCTAACTTTTGTCTTACGCGTGTAAACCTTGTAAACAGCAATCACCTCTACCCTTCTGAAATAAGCGGTGGAATGAAAAAGCGTGTAGCCATTGCCCGCGCCATTGCCATGAACCCGAAATATCTTTTCTGCGATGAGCCTAACTCGGGACTTGACCCGAAAACTTCCATTGTAATTGATAACCTCATCAAAGAAATTACCGAAGAGTTTAACATCACCACCGTTGTCATCACCCACGACATGAACTCGGTAATGGAAATTGGTGACAACATTATTTTCATTTACCAAGGCCAGAAATGGTGGGAAGGCAGCAACGAAGAAATTCTGCGCACCGACAATCAGGAAATCAATGATTTTGTTTACGCTTCGAATTACATGAAGCGGATTAAGAAAGAGTTTTCGGGGAAATAAACATCATCCATGCTAACCAACAACGACATACTTAAAAAACTGCGCATCGCCCTTGAACTAAAGGACGATGATATTATCCATATCCTGAAACTCGCTGATTTTACGGTTTCAAAAAGTGAACTGAGTGCTCTGTTTCGCAAAGACGATCATCCCAATTATGTTGCCTGTGGCGACCAACTACTGCGCAACTTTTTGCAGGGACTTATTATCTATAAGCGGGGACCCATGAAAAAGAAAGAAGAGGGAAAGTAAAACTACAGAATAAGAAATTCCGCCAAATTGTTGCTGAATTACACTATCGATTCTCCGTTAGCATTAGTAGTTAATACCTCACTCATATAATCAAAGTAAGGTCTAACGGATTTGAAAATGCGGTTTACCTCTGCAACAAAATTATCTGACAACACTTCCTTATCAGTGAATTGATGACGGAAAATAAATTGTTTGTGGCGCAATAACTCAATTGCAGGATGATCTGCTTGAAAAACGCGTGGCGCAGTTGCAACGGTGTCGCCAGTTAATGTTCCTAAATTTTCTTTGATGCTTTTCAGCTTTAATATTTTGTTCCAATCCTGGTAATTGGCTGCTATATCTTCACGAATTCTTTTGAGGTCGGCAGGGTTTGGTGAAAAAAAACCACAAGCAAGGAAACTATTGCCCGGTTTAAGATTGCAGTAATAACCGCCCCTGCGCAATTTGCTTGCCCGCTGAAAACCAAAAGCAAAACGCGGGTTGTAAGGTGCTTTATTTTTGCTGAAGCGTACATCATTATAAATACGATATAAACTTTTCTTTCCCGAATCGTTTTCCAACACATCGTGTTTATTCATCTCCATAATTAAATCATCAACAAAAGAAATCATATTCTGATGTGCTTCCAGATACTTTTCTTTATTTGCATTAAACCAATCTCTGTTATTCTTTACAGATAAGTCGCTCAGAAATTTGAAGGTCGATTTTTCGACCGAGTGATGTTTCATTGTTGCAATTGAAAACTACTGCGGATGATAAATCCGCTCTGCGCTTTTATAAACCTCTTCTTTATTAAGCGAGCGTTTCTTCAGTTTTTGCGCTACAAACAATTCCATCTGGTCGTTGTAGTGTTTGCTATTCGTGCGGTTTGATGCTCCGTAGGAATGGATGCTCTCAATCTCGGGTCCTGCTTTAGTAAATTTCACAAGCTGCACAAAGCTGTCGCCAATCCAAAGGCGCATGCGGCCGTCTGCCATTGGGCTTGAATACGCTGCACGAATGCAATCAGGACAACCATTAATAGCTAATGCTTTTCCGCCACGCTCCAGCACCTGAACTTTTGAAAGAGGAATATCAATGCTTCCGAAATGCTTTAGCAAATGTTCTTTGCCTTCACGAATACTTTTTACTGCCATTTCAATCCTGTACTCTTTGCTTTTTCGCAGGCTGTCTTCTTTTCCTCCTGAATTTTCATAAAGCTTCCACATCGAAAGCAAGACAATTGAAAAGTTCATATCCAGCGTATCAGCAGTGCGGTCGAAAGCTTTTATTTTTTTGATTGCATCGGCTATATCCGGAAATTTTTCTTCATCCAGAGTCATAAATTCATCCAAGGAAAAATCGCGGAGGAATTTTAGTTTTTGCGGATAAGTGTAGTCAAATTTTATGCGTTTGAAATCTTCGTAATTCACGCTTTTGTATTGCTCCATCAGTTCATAAAAGCGCAGGCTGCGGTTATTCACTTCGGGTTGGTAACCCATGGTAGGACTGTAACACGTTCCATCCAGATTACAATCTTTACCCGTTCCGTCAAAAGCAGAATTATTTACGTTGAACACATAACCGCAATCAGGATTAATAAAACTGGCAAGTCCTTCAACCGGATAATATGAGTTCCAAAGTGTAGCTGATGTATCGCCCGGCACCACCATATTCCAGTTGTAATTCAAATTGCGGACAGGAAATAATCCGTTAGCTATTAACATGATGTTATTTTCTTTGTCGGCATAGGTTACATTCTGATGTGCAATGCCCTGAATTTTCAAAGCACTCATAAACTCTGTAAAGTTTTTTGCCTTGTTCATGCGGTACCATTGTTCTCCTGCCTTTAGTGTAAGCAGCGCTGGCATGCGGAAAGCAAATGTTCCGTGCTTGGTTTTAAGGGTTGGGCCATAAATACTTTTCCAATATTTTTTTCCAATAGCAAGAATAAAACCCTTCTTTTCTTTCTTGCCGATTTTCACGCGAAGCTTGGCGCGTTTGGTTTCCAGCTTCAACCACTTTCCATCAAACTTGTAAAAATTCTTTTTACGAGGATGCATTGTTAGTTTGTATACATCCAGTCCGTCAACATGTCCGGTAGTATGTGCCCAACCTAAGTTTTCATTTGTGCCATGAAAAATAGAAATGCCTCCATGAAAAAGCGAACCTGTAATATTCCAGCCTTCTTCACTGCATACATGTGCCTCGTACCACGAGAGTAATCCTTCCAGCGGCTGATGTGAATTAATATCTAAATATGTATTGCCATCAGTTGTCATTTTTGGACTGAATGCTATGGCATTAGAACCAACACCTTCATCAAAGTTTTCGGGAATTCGTGTAAGAATATTTCCGTTAAGAATGTCATTTATTGTTCCGTCCACTCCGCCCATCAATGCCAGACCCAGCATATACCCCGCAAGCGCATCCTGCGGACGAACTCTGAAAAATTTCTCTTTTACAAACATCTCTTTTGGATGTGCTTTTGCATAGGCATTTGCACCTGCGCAATAACCTTCCAGTACACGTTTATAATCTTCGGGGACATCTTTTTCATAGTGCTCTTCCACAAAATCCATTACACCCATTAACTGCGCAGCGTAATCAATTTTTGCACCTTCAATACCCAGATGCCTTGCCAATTGTGACTTGGCGGCAAGCAAAAGAAATTGAGCGTTTGCAGTATCGTCTTCTAAGGTTGCCCAAGCTAAACCGAAAGCAACTTCTGCATCTGTTTTTGCAAAAATATGCGGAACACCAAAGGTATCCCGAACGATTTCAATTTTGCTCGGGTCAATGCTTTGTGCATTGGCAAAAGTGAAAGACGCTAAAACAAAAACAAACAGCGCGAACCTTTTCATTTAAAGGGTTACCGGAGTAAGTTTTGTTTTCGAGCAATCAAAATGAGTGCGGTCGGTGTTAGGATTTTTAAATTCATTTGGAGCATCAATCACTGCAAATTTTGCTCCGTTGTTATCGCCAACACAAATCATATACGGCTCAGTATAATTTCCGTTTGCCTGTTCCAACGCAGGATCAAGGTAACCATCAAAAATAATGTCGGGGCGGTTTACAGGAAATTTATACATCAACAATTTACCCAAATCGTATTCAAGCGCTGGTGTGCTCAATGCTTTTCTGCTTATGCGGTTATCATAGACCCAAACGCTTTTAGGATACGGATCAAACTTGGGATCGTCATATGGCTTCTGCACCAATTTGTAACTCACAATGGCAATGCCCATGGTTTTATTATTTTCAATTGTATTGTCAAAAATTTCCACTTCTTTAGTTGCCATAATCATTATACCTGTGCCTGGAGGAACCTCTCCAACAACATTGCCTTTAGGAGCAAAATTGCGGAAGTTATTTTCTATGCATTTGTTGTGATACAAGCGTACTTTAGACCCGCTCTGTGTTAAACCCGGCATATCAAACACCAATAGTCCTCCTGTATTGCCATGTGCATAGCAATCGAAAACATCAGCACGAATGCAATTTTCAATTTCAATTCCGGCAACGTTGTGAAATGCTTCGCAGTTTTTTACAATCACACCGCGTGACTGACCAACATAAATGCCGGCATCCGATGCACCAATAGCAATGCAATTATCCAATAACACCGAATCGCAATCAACAGGATAAAAACCATACGCCCCGTTTTTTTCCAGAGGCTCGCCTGTCCACTCAACTCTTAGATTCTTAAACGTTACACGTTTTATTTTTTGTGTTTTTATTCCGTCACCTTTTGTATCCTGAACAGTAAGGTCAAGCATAACAAGGTTCTCGCAGTTGTTTATTTTAAACCCTTCTGCACCTTCTGTTTGTCCTTCCCACGAAAGAATTGTTTTATCCAATCCCGCTCCTTTGATGGTAACATTCTTCTTTCCTTCTAATGAAAGACTGCCTTTAAATTTATAATGTCCTTCGGGAATATCAATCACAGCACCATCTTCAGCCATAATAAATTTTGTCTGAATATCTTTTTCAATATCCTGCCAGTCGGTAATTTTTTGTGTGGTTTTTTCACCACAAGCAGCGATTGAACAAATCAGTACTGCCATTAATAGTGTGCGGAAATTCATAGTTGATAAGGGGGTTGGTTTTTTATGAGGATTGCAAATGTGTGATTTAATTTGCAGAATGTGAAGTGTTTGATGTAATAAATTTCATCCGATTCAATAATTTAGAAACAACCCCTGACGAATCTTTTCTAAATTTGTAATCCTTTTCAATCACTAATAATACGGCTATTTAATGGTGCGCAGCTTACTCCTCTTTCTCCTCTTTTCACTACAATCAGTTTTTATTTTTTCTCAGGAATGTGGTGTTATCTATGTTTCTCCTACTGGTGCAAGTATCGGTGCAGCAGGCACAAAAACCAATCCAGCATCACTGGATTACGGGTTAACACTGGTTAGTCCTGCCAACAAAAAGATACGGATGGCTGAAGGAAATTATCCTATTACCTCGCCTTTGCAGATGCAGGCCGACCTTACTATTGAAGGCGGTTTTGATGTAACAACCTGGATAAAAAGCAACCGCAATATCACCAAAATTTTGCGCGATAATTCAAACATACAAGCGGTGCCCCCTGCACTGATTGGGATAAATTGTGTGAACATCAGCAATTTTCGGTTGCTTGATTTGCGCCTTGAAGTGGAAGATGCAACAGGCAACGGTGTTTCGGTTTACGGCATTTATAGTTCAGGGTGCAGTGAATACACGATTTCACGCTGCTACGTTACTGTTGGTGATGCATCAGATGGATTGCCCGGTGACCCCGGAACAACCGGTTTAGATGGCGCAAGCGGAACAGATGGTGAAACAGGTGAGGATGTAGGAAATTGTTGCAGACAACCTGGCGTGGGAGCTTCCGGTTCTTTTCCGGGAAGCAATGCCGGAGGTAATGGCGGATTTGGTGCAGAATGGGGCGGTTTTGAAGTAGAAGAACAATGTATTCTTGGATTTTGTCAATGGATAGTATCGCCCGGAAGCGATTATACCAATAACGGACTTGATGGCGAAAATGGTTTGGGCTATGCACCCGGACAAGGTGGAAATGGTGGAATAGGAATGTGTGAGGTAACTTACCAGAATACCCAATGTCTTGCGCAGAGTCTTAATCATGGAGTGCCCGGAACTGATGGCGCAGATGGTATAGAAGGTTTTGACGGATTACAAGGAACTGCAACATTTGCAGGAGGATATTATGTTCCCGGAATTGGTGAGCAAGGCGACCCCGGTCAAACAAACGGAGCCGGTGGCGGTGGCGGTGGCGGTGGCGGAGCAAAAGGCTGTGAGCCTGCTGCTTTACAACCCTATTTTCCAACACCAAATCCTATTCCGTATCCCGGTGATACTGCTTATCACAATGCAGGAAGCGGTGGCGGTGGCGGTGGCGGTGGCGAAGGCGGACAAGCAGGTGGCGGTGGATTGGGCGGCAGCGGTGCGGGTGGCTCGTTCTGTGTTTTTGTTTTCAATAATGGTATTAACGGAATTGTGCAGGATTGTTATTTAATGCCCGGTGATGGCGGACAAGGCGGCCCCGGTGGAGCAGGCGGACAAGGCGGACAAGGTGGTGTTGGAGGACAAGGCGGAAATCTTGGTGATTTTGGTCCCGACCACAGTTGCAACAACGGTGAAGGTGGTGATGGCGGAACTGGCGGACAAGGCGGAACTGGCGGACAGGGCGGAAAAGGCTCGGACGGAATGAGCGCTGCTTTTTATGAATTTGGTGGCACTGCTCAGGTTTTGCGTCCTTACAATTACAATAGGTTTGAACCTGAAATCAGGGTTGAATATTATGGTTGCACCAACTCCAACGTAGTGGTTGAAACAGACACAACCGGCATCATCAACTGGATTTTTGGTTACGGAGCAACACCTGCAGGAAGCGAGGAAAACACCGACACGGTTGAATATACAGGTCCGTTGGGCTTCAGAAATATTTCATTGATTGTAGATGGCGTTCCTTTTTTCTATGCCAACTTTATTGACATTACTACTGACTTTACGCCTCCCGAAATTGTTGCCACCAAAACAACTTTATGTGCAGGACAAAGCACAGATCTGACTGCTTCTTCAACTGCGCTTACTTATGAATGGAATATTCCCGGTGGTTCTATAACTTCATCAACCGATCAAAATCCCGGAACAGTTTCGTTTGCAACAGCAGGTGATTATATTGTTGAATTGATAACAACCAGTTGTTGCGGAACTTCAAAAGCTGTTGATACCATTCATGTTTTAGATGCGGTAGTTATTGATTTAGGTCCTGACACTGCTATCTGTTATTTGCAGGATATGCCCTTTTTAAATGCTGGCGGAAACGCTGGTGCAACCTACGCATGGACATTGGATGGAAGTCCGATTACGGATAACACGCAAATTGTTCAGGCGGTTGGCGAGGGCGATTACAGCGTTACAGTTGATTACGGCAGCGGCTGTTCCGGTTCAGATGATATTGCTCTGGAGGTATTTATTGTATTGCCGGTTGATTTAGGTGCCGATGATGCCGTTTGTGTGAATGCTAGCTTCCCGATTTTGGATGCTGGAATTCCCAATGCAACAACGTATGCATGGACTTTCAATGATAATCCAATAGGACAAAATTCACAATTTTTACAAACCATTTTGCCTGGCGATTATGCAATAACCATTACTTCTCGTGAAGGTTGCAGGGGTGTTGATACCATGAACTTATTTGTAAGCGACCCTTCGGTGAATATTGGTTTTGATGTGGTGATGTGCACCAACGAAGCATATCCTTTATTGAATGCCGGAAATCCCGGAGCAACTTTTCAATGGAAGTGGAATGGTATTTCATTGAGTGGTGAAACAGCGCAAACTTACCAGACTCTGCAAGCCGGAAGTTATGATGTAATTATGACCGACCCTTATGGTTGCGTTGCTACTGATAACATGACGGTTACTGTGTTGCCAACTATCAACGCACAATTCAGCTCACCCAACACAACACAGATTAACAACCCTGTAAGTTTTACCGACCTCACCGCTCCTGCTCCCAACACCTGGAACTGGAATTTTGGTGATGGCAGCACTAATGTTTTTGTTCAGAATCCTGTTTATACGTTTACCGAAGTGGGAACGCATCCTGTGTTTTTGATTGCAGCCAACGCAACCTGTTCTGATACAGCAATACATATTATTGATGTACAATGGAACTGCACTTCACTTGGGCTGGTGGCTGATTTTACTACGAATACCGATACGGTTATTCTCTCCGGTTTAGGAACTGTTACCGTTACCAACACTTCCGTAAATGCCGAGCAATGGTTCTGGGATTTTGGTGATGGCAGTTTTGTAGAAACAGCCGAAAACCCTGTGCACGCTTACACCGAACCGGGAATTTATACCATCACGCAAACTTCCATTAATTATAACTGCACCACTTCGGTAAGCCAGACTATTATAGTGGTTGAGTTTGGAGTAGGCTTTAATGAATTGACAATTGAGAATGGAGAATTGACAATTTATCCAAACCCGAATTCCGGGGTCTTTACCATAACCTTTGAAACCGAAAAACCGGTTGCGCTGGAACTGGAGTTGACCAATACATTGGGGCAACGCGTTTACTTCAACCAACCCGGCACAACAAAATACTTTACCGAAAAACTAAATCTGGAAGGTTTTTCAAAAGGGCTTTACCTCTTTAAAGTACGCGCGGGTGATGAGGTGGTGGTGAGAAAGGTGGTGGTGGAGTAAGCGCTAAAACACGTGATTTCAATAGCAGAATCAATCGTTTCTATGGAAGAAGCAATCATTTCTTTCAGAAAAGTAATCGTTTCTCATGCGGAAGTATTTGTTCCTGATAAAGAAGTAATAGTTTCTAATACGGAAGAAATCAATTTTAGTGAGAAAGCAATCGTTTCTCGTGCGGAAGCAATTATTTCCAATACGGAAGTATTCATTCTTACTACGGAAGCAATTGAAATCGGAAAAACAATTACTTCCAAAATAGTTTCAATTACTTCCGCACAAGAAACGATTGCTTCCGTGAATTTTGTAAAACAAAAAAGTCCTCCCGATACCGGAAGGACTTTTTAAATTATTAGAACTTCTTATTCTTATTTCACCTCTCCGCAATCAGCTACAATAACTTTTTTAGAAGTAGCACCGCTTTGGCTGCCCAGTTTTTCAATTGTTCTTACCACATCCATGCCTTCTATTACTTTACCGAAAACAACGTGATATCCGTCAAGGTGACTGGTAACCACCGTAGTGATAAAAAACTGTGAACCATTGGTGTTTGGTCCTGCATTAGCCATGCTCAACAAACCGGGTTCAGTATGTTTAAGGGTAAAATTTTCGTCAGGAAATTTGTTGCCATAAATGCTTTTGCCACCTGTACCATTCTGGTTGGTAAAATCACCACCCTGACACATAAAGTTAGGAATAACACGGTGAAAAGGTGAGCCTTTGTAGCCAAATCCTTTTTCGCCAGTGCAAAGCGCACGGAAATTTTCGGCAGTTATAGGCGCAACATCAGCGCGCAGTTCAAATACTATACGACCAAGCTTTTCGCCATCTGCTGTCATATCAAAAAATACTTTGGGGTTTTGTGCCATAATGTTTAAGGTTGAAAAAATGATTAATGATAATGTTAGTATGTGTTTCATATCTATTGATTTTTGAAATTGAGCAGCGAAAGTAGGTATTTAATTTACGCCTGTTTCTTAATCAATTGTTAATGGTGCATTACAGGGCAAGCAACAACCCACTTAAAACAGCCGCACCAATGCTTCCGAAAAAATAAATTAAACCGCGTTTTGATACTGCATTTTGCTGCTCTTCGGACAAGGCTTCAAAGGCAGCAATGGTTGTATCAAAATTTTCTTTTTTGCCGATGGTGAATTTTACAATGGGAAAAATCAATGCTAAACCCAGTAAGGCAATCAGTCGCCCTGTCATTCTTCCGCTACTGCCGTGAAAAACATTCTTAATCGTGTCGCCCATATAATCGGCAAACACATTTGACAAAACCGAGAGCAGTAATAAAACCGTAATCACATTGCAGAACAAAGAAACTGTAACCGTAACATTTCCGTTTTTGTTAGCGGCATATTCTTTACTCTGCTTTTTCAGGTCAAGATATTGGTTGCAATAAAGGCTTTGAAGAAGATTCATGTTCTATCTACTAACCACCATTTTCTTTGAATACAGCTTGTCTTTTACAGCAAGCGTGTAGTAATAAATTCCTGCCGCAAGTTTGGCGGTATTGATATCAACGCGATGCTTGCCTTGACTTAGCGAACTGAATGAAATAGTATTTACCAAACTACCCGCAGCATTGTAAAGATTAAAATCACCATTGGTGGTTGAAGGAATATAAAACTCAACAGTAGTAGTGTTTCCCGAAGGATTAGGATAATTCTGAAAAAGTATAACATCGTTTTCAAAAACAACATCACCAATTCCTAACACGGTAGTATCCGGATGCGCACCACCCGAAGAAATAATAACACGAATACCCAAATCTTCGTTAGCTCCTTGTCGATATTCTGCCCAGTCGCCATCCAAAATTTCGTAGCTGCGGTTTGAGATTGGTGTCACAGGGTGCGTTCCCAATGCAATTGAATCGCCACCCATAATCCAGCTTATGTAAACAGGACCTGAAGTAACGGTATATGGATTTGTAAAATCAACCCGGTTCCATTGCGAAGGAAACAAGCCGGCATTACTAACCGATTCACTTGTTTGAATAACTGCGGGTTGATTCTGCACATTTTCCGTTACAACATTGGTGGTAAACCCGTTTGGAATAGGATTAAACCCTCCCAGATTAGACATTACATAAAACTCAGCACCCACAATGGTTGCAGGATAATAAGGCGGAATAACTTTAATAGCAGCGCCACTGGTATTACCTCCACCATTCCACGAAACAAAAGTTATCATGGTTGAATCTTCGGGCACATAACTCAACACCACTTCACCGTTGGCGCTGTCAACCACCACTATTTCAAAGTCATTGTTATTATTGTACGTATTCAAATCAGTGCTGTTACTTACTGAAACACGATAGGTGAAATCACCCGGATTATCTAATGAAAGCACACCATCAAAATTGATGGTAGTGTCAGCATCGGGTGCTATTGCATCCAGTTCATTTGATGCTGAATAACTCGAAATATTTTGCGCATCAAGAAAATTGGCAATAGCACTGGAAGGTGCATCAACCGTAGTATTACCAACGTTGGTGATATTGCTTTGCAAATACGTTGCACTGCCTTTAAAAAAGAATAATCCTGCATTCTCATCATTCTGATTCCATGCCGGTTTCAGATCAGGAATTGCAAGCGTAATCGTTTCGGGATAATAAAATTTGATAGCAGCCGGAGCCACCGGATAATTATTTAGAGTGCATTGCAAACCTATGGCACCACTGACATTTTCAATACCTATTACAATATCGTTAAGCCCTGTATTTTGCACTACACCTGTTTGTTCGGCATACTGAAAAGTGATGGAACTATCTGTATTGGTAAAAATAACCTGAAAAGTATTAGAGCCTGTAAAATCAGGCTGTGCGTTAATCCAGAATGGAGCTTGATAATAGGTAACAATAAACGAGTCTACATTATTACTCCAATAATAAACTCTTCCCGGGTTGGATTCCGTATCAAAATTAAGATCCACCATAAAGGGCGCTAAATAATTATCGGCATTCCCACCCGGTGAAGGAATAAGCGGAAAACTATGAGCAATATTTCCCACGTTATTAAACGAAATCCAGCCGTTGCTGCCCACACGCACCTGATTGTAATCTGTCCAATAATAATGAAAATCAAAACCTATAGGCACCCAACCAACTGAGTTATCATCG
>CAMAVO010000059.1 GCA_945861685.1 Chitinophaga pinensis
ATACCTTGTCTACTTCATCTGTAAACACTACTCTTATATACTTTGCGCTGCTTACAATATGATACAACAATACTGTAACATTATAAATCTTATACAGGTATTTACTATCTTGGGGCATCGTAAGGCAAGATAGATATTCTTTTACGAGGTAAGCCTCGAGGAATTAAACCTATAAGAGATTAAAAATTCCATCCCAACTATTTCTCGCGGCGAGAATGGGAATGCCATAAAATATCAAATCAAGTCCACCCTCATTGTAAATTTATTACGCTCCGTAATCAAACGAAAACTCAAACTCAGATGGGATTTTCTAACTTAGTAAGCTTCTGTCGTTTGCATCTGTTCAAATAGATTCAGCTTATGCACTTTTGGAAAAACCCTCATAAGAACTGGCGAAAAATCTGCGTTAAATAAAATGATTTTTTATTGTTTGATGCCTGAGGGGGGATTGCTTTCCGATATAATCGCGACTCATTTATATTTACTTTTGAAATCAATAAATTATTTCTGTTTTCCGTTTTTGTCAGACATAAGTGTTTCTAATTATACACAAATACAAAAGAACATCCGCCCTTATTCAACACGCTAAAAATCTATCTTTGCCCTGCTTTGAAAAAACTTCATCAGTTAGTTTTAAAATCCTACATCGGACCTTTTGTCCTCACCTTTTTTATTGCCCTGTTTATTCTGGTAATGCAGTGGCTTTGGAAATACATTGACGACCTTGTAGGTAAGGGGCTTGAGTGGTATATTGTTATGGAGCTTTTATTCTTTGCTTCTGCCAGTTTAGTTCCGCTGGCTTTGCCTTTAGCTATTCTTCTTTCGTCCATTATGACTTTTGGAAATATGGGTGAACACTACGAATTGGTTGCTTTTAAAACAGCAGGAATTTCACTTTGGAAAATCATGTATCCGCTTATTGTTACTTCGGTATTACTTAGTGTAGGTGCATTCTATTTTTCAAATAATATCATCCCTATCGCCAATCTTAAAATGGGTACGCTGCTTTACGATATTCGTCAGCAACGCCCTGCGTTAAATATTAAAGAAGGAGTTTTTTATGACGGCATTGATGGCTATGTGATGAAAGTGAAAAGTAAAAGTGATGATGGTGAAGTAATGAACGATATTATTATTTATGACCACAGCGAAAGACAAGGCAATACAAAAGTAATTATTGCCGAAAAGGGACGAATGGATATCTCAAAAGATACCATGGTTATGTCATTGACGCTTTATAATGGTTACAGTTACAAGGAAGAAGAAACTCCGCGCAGACAAAGAGGTTCGTATCCTCATCTGCGCACTTCATTTAAAATTGACACTATCCGTTTTGATTTAAGCGCCTTTAAACTTTCGCGCAGTGATGAATCTATTTTCAAGGATAATTATCAGATGCTGAATATTTCACAACTTGAAAAAAGCCAGGATACACTGCAACTCAAGTTAGATAAAAGAAGAGTGGAAATGTCTTCAAATATTTCTTCCGGCTTTAAATATTTTAGCGCACCACAACTGTATGCTGAAAATGATAATGTAAAAGTTGACAGTAATGCTGTTGTTTTTTCAGCAGATATTCTTGCTAATTTTAATCATGACGATCAGATAAAAGTTGTGCATACTGCACTGGAACAGGTGCGCAGCCGCGAGCTTTATATAGATGCTGCATTGGCAGATAATTTTTCAAGAACAAAAGCTATCAATCGTCATAAGATTGAGTGGCATCGTAAATTCACACTTTCATTTGCCTGTTTGGTGCTGTTTTTTATCGGGGCGCCTCTAGGGGCAATTATCAGAAAAGGCGGACTGGGCATTCCTGTTGTGATTTCAATTCTGCTCTTTATCTTCTATCACATTGTTTCCATAACGGGCGAAAAATTTGTGAAAGAAGGTTTGTGGAATGCATGGAATGGGATGTGGATGTCGTCAATGGTTTTATTGCCATTAGGAGTTTTTCTTACCTGGAAGGCAACCTCCGATTCCGGAATATTTAATGCTGATGCCTACATGAAACCGTTCAGGTTGATTGCAGAAAAATTTCAAGCTAAGAAATGAAGGTTCTTCAGATTTGTAACAAGCCTCCTTTTCCTCCTGTTGACGGTGGTTGTGTAGCTATGAACGCAATAACTTCGGGTTTACTTGCAAACGGACACAAAGTAAAAGTGCTGGCAGTAAGTACAAAAAAACATCCTTTTCTTGAAAAACAAATCCCTGCCGAATATTTTAAAAGAACCGGATTAGAAACTGTTTACATTGATACAAGTCTGAACGTTGGAAAAGGCTTTGTCAATCTTTTTTCAAAAGGTTCATACAATGTAGAGCGCTTTTATTCAAAGGCTTTTGAGGCAAAGTTGGAAGGGATTCTAAAAGCTGAAAACTATGATGTGGTCCAGTTTGAGAGTATTTTTGTCGCACCTTATTTTGAGACTGCAAAACGATTTTCACAGGCGAAAACAGTT
Organism: Chitinophaga pinensis; assembly: GCA_945861685.1. Classification (GTDB taxonomy): domain Bacteria; phylum Bacteroidota; class Bacteroidia; order SXHM01; family SXHM01; genus SXHM01. Next base: position 2,460 of record CAMAVO010000059.1, read on the forward strand.
TTACGTGCCCACAATGTTGAGCATCTGATTTGGGAACGCATGGCAACGCAAACTTCTAATCCTTTGAAAAAATGGTATCTGCGGTTTCTTGCAAAGCGATTGAAGGAATATGAGATGAATGTTGTAAAGAGTTTTGATGGAATTGCAACAATTACATCTGAAGATAAAAGCTATTTTGTTGAAAAATGTATTTCCGTAAAGACAGATGTTTTTCCGCTTGGAATTGATTCCGCACACTATAAACCTGCACAAATAAAAGATGTTGAGTTTCCTTCCCTGTTCCATTTAGGTTCAATGGACTGGATGCCGAATGAAGAAGCAATCAAATGGTTTTTGGAAAAAGTATGGATTGTTATTCATGCAGCGTTTCCTGAGTTAAAATTATACCTCGCAGGACGCAATATGCCTGAGTGGCTTGCAACACTTGAATTACCTAATATTGTTATTAAAGGCGAGGTAGAAAATGCTCATGATTTTATGAGGCAAAAAGCCATAATGGTTGTTCCTTTGCTTTCGGGTGGTGGAATGCGCGTGAAAATTATTGAAGGCATGGCATTGGGTAAAATCATTATTTCAACTTCAATAGGTGCAGAAGGAATTGAAGTGAATGACGGTTCAACAATTCTTATTGCTGATACTCCTGAACAGTTTGTTAACCAAATTGGAAAGTGTATTAACGATAAAGATTTTTATAATCGTGTTTCTGTGAACGCTAGAAAATTAGCACTCGCAAAACACGATTATAAGCAAATAGCTGAAAGATTAGCTGCTTTTTACAAAAAAATATAAAATTACTTTCCGATACAAAAGCGACTAAAGATAGAACCCAATAAGTCCTCTGTTGTAACCTGCCCCAGAATTTCTGAAAGGTGATACAAAGCTCTACGGATTTCAACAGCAAGCAAATCACCCGGTATATTTTTCTCTAAACCTGTGTAAACATTTTTCAAGGCAACATTGGCATTGTTCAGTGCCTCGAAGTGACGTGCGTTGGTAACAATGGTTTGTCCGCTGTTCAGTAAATCGGCATTGGCAAGTTGCAGCAGTTTACTTTTCAGTCCTTCAATATTATGTTTCTGTTTTGCCGAAATAAAAATCAGGTCTTCAACGCTTGAAAACTTAGCTCTTAATTCTGCCTCATTTCCTAAATCACTCTTGTTGGCAACCACTACTACTTTTGTGTTTTCTCCGGTTTTTTCTTTCACTGCTTTTATTGCTGCATCAAGCTTTGCCGCATCTGAAAGCGTTGCATCAAACAATAGAATGACAACAGATGAAGCGTTTATCTTTTCATACGTACGTCCTATGCCAAGCGATTCTATTTTATCTGTTGTTTCACGAATTCCTGCAGTATCAATAAAGCGAAAACGAATTCCGTCAAGCGTAATTTCATCTTCAATGGTATCGCGTGTTGTCCCCGGAATATCCGAAACAATGGCGCGTTCTTCGTTCAGTAAAACATTCAGCAATGTTGATTTTCCTGCGTTGGGTTCGCCTGCAATAGCAACGGGAATTCCGTTTTTAATCACATTTCCCAGCGCAAATGAGTTAGACAGATGTGTGATGTGAGTTATGAGATTAGTGACAAGCGTTTTTAATTCCGCACGATTAGCAAACTGCACATCTTCTTCACTGAAATCCAGTTCCAGTTCTATCATAGATGCAAAGTGAATCAGCTGCTCACGTAGCTCTTTTATCTCGCCCGAAAAACCACCGCGCATTTGCTGCAATGCAATGCGGTGCGATGCTTCGGAAGAAGAAGCAACTAAGTCTGCCACCGCTTCTGCCTGCGATAAATCCATGCGACCCTTCATAAACGCACGCATGGTATATTCACCGGGATTAGCAACACGCGCTCCCTGTTTTATAAATAACTGAAATAACCGCTGCTGAATATATGCCGAGCCATGGCAGGAAATTTCCACCACATCTTCACCTGTAAACGAATTGGGATTTTTGAAAAGACTGATAACAACTTCGTCCAGCAATTCGTCACCTTCATAAATGTTCCCGAAGTGCAGCGTATGACTTTTGAATGAAGAAAAATCTTTGTCTGAAGCAGAACGAAAAACCTTGTTTATAAACTCAAATGCCTTGCTTCCCGACAAGCGCAAAACCGCAATGGCTCCGCTTCCTGGAGGAGTAGAGAGGGCAATGATGGTATCGTCTGGGTTATACAAGTAAACTAATTCTCCCAAACAACTTCCGTACTGCTTGAATACCACATCTCATATTTTCCGCGGTGAATTTTCTCCACCTCGTTGCGTTTGATTTTAAGAGTAGGAGTAAGGAGTTTGTTTTCCACTGTCCAGTCGCCTTTTAACACCACCATGCGTTTCAGCATTTCGTGCTGATCAAGTTTTGGGTTTACAATTTTCATGGTTTCGGCAAGGCTTCGTTCTATTTCTTCTTTTGCTTTTTTCTTGCCTGCTTCTGAAAGTGTAATCATGGCAATGGGTTGGGCAATTCCATCGCCCACTACACATACCTGGTCCACATCTTCGTTTACTGAAATCTTCATTTCAATCGGTGCAGGAGCAACGTATTTTCCTTTAGTGGTTTTGAAAATATCTTTCACACGTCCTGTGATTTGTAAATATCCATCGCTGTCAATTTTTCCTTCATCGCCTGTGCGCAGATAACCATCTTCTGTAAAACTGTCTTTTGTCATTTGCGGTTCTTTGTAATAGCCCAACATCAAACCTTCGTGTTTGGTAAGTACTTCATGCTGCTCATTTAATTTCACCTGAACATGCGGTAATGATTGACCAACACAACCTATTCTTATTTTTCCGGAAAGCGTAACGTGCGAGTAGCAGCAGTTTTCGGTCATAGCGTAAGCTTCCTGTATATTAATATCTAAACGACCAAACCAGCGGATAAGTGAAGCCGGCATGGGAGCTGCACCTACAAAAATGTTAGTAGCTTCCGACAAGCCTAAACCTTTCTTTATTTTGTTTTTTACTATTGAACTAAGAATAGGAATGTTCAGGAAAATATCCAGTTTTTTCTGCGGCATTTTTCCAAGAATACCCTGCTGGAATTTGCTCCAGATACGAGGAACACCAAGGAAAACGGTTGGCTGCACTTCAGCCAGATTTTTTGGAAATTTCTCCAGCGATTCGCTGAAGGCAATACTTCCGCCCGAATACAATGCTCCCAGTTCAACTAAGAAGCGCTCAGCAATATGGCACAGCGGCAAATAGGAGAAAAACTTAGAAGAATTACCAATGTTAATGAGCTTTACAGCATTTTCAGCAGTGAATGAAAAGTTATGAAAACTATGCATCACACCTTTTGGCATACCAGTAGTTCCTGATGTGTAGATGATCGTAGCCATTTCGTTGGGCAGGCGAACAACATCGTCTTCAACAGGTTTTACACCTTTCACTAGTTCGTCCCATGTTTCGTAACCGGGTTCGGTATAAAACGGAAATGAAATACAGCGCACACCTGCGGGAACCCCGGGACGCATTGCTTCCCATCCATCTAATTTTCCTACAAAGCAAACCTTTGCTTCGCTGTGTTCTAAAATCAACTTTATAGTTTCGGCATTTAGGTTAGGATACATCGGTACTGAAACGTGTCCGGACATCATTATAGCAAGATCACTGAAAATCCAGTGCGCACAGTTTTTTGAAATTAACGCAATGTTACTTCCTGCCGGAAGGTTCATTCCTTTTAATGCAGCTGCCATTTTGCGCACTTCTTCCCCTGTTTGTTTCCAGGTCCATTCGTGCCATTTGTCATTAATAGGCTGGCGAAGGAAAACTTTATCGGGTGTTTCCTGTTCCCATTTGTAAAGCATTTCAAGAGGTGAGGAGTAGATTGACATGGATAAATTATTTAAATTGTTAAACTGTTAAATTGTCTTTTGTGTTTTAGTGCTGAACTAATTCGCTAATCGGCTAATTAACTAATCAGCTAATCGTTTACCTTTGCATTTCAATTTCCAAAAATAGAATTCTCTTTTCAAAACACAAATAAAAAATGAAATTAGCTACTAAAGTAACCGAACTGTTAGACATTGAATTTCCGATAATCATGGCTCCTATGTTTCTGGTTTCAAATGAACCCATGATGAAATCTGCAATGGATTCAGGTATTATGGGATGTTTTCCATCACTGAACTATCGCCATGAAGGTGAGTTTGAAAAGGTGCTGGATAATCTGAACGATTACAAAAAGAAAAATAATGTATCGGGCAATTACGGTGTAAACCTGATTGTGCAGAAAACCAATCCGCTATTTGTAAAACACCTGCAAGCCTGTGTTGATAAAAAAGTTCCGTTTTACATTACCTCATTAGGCAGTCCTGCTGAAGTAATTGAAAAGGCACATACCTACGGAGCAAAGGTTTTTTGCGATGTTACCAATGTTGAACACGCGCAGAAATGTTTTGATTTAGGTTGTGATGGTTTTATAGCAGTAGGGCAGGGTGCAGGCGGACACGCAGGTCCTTATCCTTTGCAGTTATTGGTTCCTACGTTGAAAAAACATTTTCCGGGAATGCCGGTGGTTTCGGCAGGTGGTGTTGCCAGTGGCGAAGGAATTGCTTCGATGCTGGCTCTGGGTGCCGAAGGTGTTTCAATCGGTACACGCTATATTGCTTGTCCGGAAGCTGGAGTAAATGATGCCTACAAAAATGCAATTGTAGATTCTAAAATGAAAGACATTGTAATGACCGATAAAATTTCGGGAACGCCTTGTACTATCATTAATACGCCTTATGCCAAAAAGATTGGCTACAAACAAAACTGGTTGGAAAAACAACTGAGCACTAACAAGCGCACAAAAAAATATTTCAAACTGCTTATACAGTTTCGGGGAATGCAAAAACTTGAAAAGTCAATTAAACCTGCCGGTTACGACACACTCTGGTGTGCCGGACAAAGTGTGGAAATGATTGATGAGATTATGCCCATCAAACAGATTACCGAAAAGCTGATGACTGAGACATTTGATACACTGGCAAGGCTCCGCAAATTTGCGGTAAAAGAAGCAGCGGTTGCTTAATTACTCCACCATCATCTTAAACCCCACCCCGTGAATATTCACGATTTGAATTTTTTGGTCGCCTGCTAAGTATTTGCGCAGGCGTGCAATAAAGACATCCATGCTGCGGCCGGTAAAATAATCATCGTTGCCCCACACTATTTTAAGGATCATTTCGCGGGTAAGTACCTGGTTGCGGTTGATGCAAAAGAGTTTCAATGTATCGGCTTCGCGTTGGGTAAGCGTTTCGGTGTTACCGCCCAGTGTCAGGGTAAGGTTGGAGTAATTAAATTTGTATTTGCCAATTTCAAAAACGTTTTTAGCCTCTCCGCTTATATCATTATAGCATCGTTTAAGCACTGCCTTCACCCGCAACAAAAACTCTTCGGTACTGAAAGGTTTAGTGATGTAATCATCGGCACCACTTACAAAACCTTTGATACGGTCTTCCTTCATGCTTTTGGCAGTAAGGAAAATGATTGGAATCTTAGGATTCAGTTTGCGCGCTTCGTTAGCCACTGCAAAGCCATCTTTTTTGGGCAGCATTACATCAAATATGCAGAGATGATAATGGTTTTTCATAAAATCCTGAATAGCAGCATTGCCATCTTTTTGCCAGCTTATTTTGTAGCCTTCCATTTCAAGCACGTCTTTTACAACCATGCCCAGGTTTTCGTCATCTTCAACAAGAAGGATAGAGAGTTTTTCTTTATTTGCCATTGATTTATCTATATATTTTAAAAAGGTAAATACACATCAAACCTGCTGCCTTTGCCGCTTTCACTTTCTAATTTAATGAAACCCTGGTGTGCATCTGTAATTGTTTTTACATAAAATAATCCTAACCCGAAACCCTTTACATTGTGCATATCACCTGTTGGCACACGGTAAAATTTCGAAAAAATATTTTTCTGAATTTCTTTGCTTATTCCTATTCCGTTATCCTGAATACTAATGACAATTCCTTTTGCGGTGTTTCTTGTCTTGATGCTTATTACAGGAGCTTCAACGGCATATTTAATGGCATTGTCAAGCAGGTTGTAAATAATATTTGTCAGGTGAACCTTATCGGCATCAATGATTGTTTTTTCAGCTTTTAAATCACACGAAATACTGCCCCCTTTTTCGTGAATAACCACTTCCATATTTTCAATGGTCTGGCGAATAACAGCGTGCACATCAACCTGCGATTTGTTGAGTTTTATTTGTCCTGCATCAATGTCTGCCATCTGCAGAACTTTTTCCACCATGGTTTTTAGGCGGTTGGTTTCATCCATAATAATGCGCGAGTATCGGGCACGTTTTTCAGCAGAACCACCCACTTCTTCACGCATCAACATTTCGCTGGAAACGGAAATAGTAGAAATAGGGGTTTTGAATTCATGCGTCATATTGTTGATGAAATCATTCTTTATCTCAGAAAGTTTTTTCTGGCGAAGGATTACCCCTAACGTGTAACCAAAAAAGATAATTACCACCAGCAAAATCACAGAAGAAAAAACCCATATACCCAACTGACTAAGGATGTAACTGTCTTTTTCAGGGAAATATACACCGAAGTAGTGGTTATCGCCTTTCCAAACGGGTGGCGGGACGTTGGATGATTTTTTTATTTCACTGCTGTCGCTCATAAAAACATAGCGCCCGAAAACAATACTGTCGGTAAAACAATCGTAAATGCCGTATTCAAAATCCACATCAATGTTGCGTTCTTCAAATTCTTTTTTCAGCAACGACTCCAATAAATAGGGGTGAAGTGTATCGTTCATACTTACCACAAAGTAGTTGGAGGTAGGTTGCTTAATCGGCAGCACTTCTGTGGAATCCTTATTCAGCTTTTTCAGTTGCTGAGCAACATCCTGCAGCGCTATGTTTACACGGTCGTTAAATTGTTTGTCTTTTAAATCAAATGCTTTGCGTACCCAAAAAATCTGGGTAACAATAATGCCGGTTATGGAAAGCGTGGCAAGTAAAACAACAATGCGTATAGCCTGACGGTGCATAGGATATTGTTACGTCACCCTGAATTTATTTCAGGGTCTTTATATTCAGATGCTGAAACAAGTTCAGCATGACGTTTCACGGGTCTAAATTAGGTTTAAAAATGTTAAACGATTCACAATTAGCAAATCATTAACAAGCAAAAAATCATAAACAATCGTAAGTTTGGGACATAAATTCTAAAAACATAAAAATGAAAATCACCTCTCTTTTTTCTGCAATGCTATTCTTCGTTGCCGTTTCAGCATCAGCACAAACCGGTCACGAAGGCCATAATCACGGAACATCACCCGCTGACCCGGCATTAATTCAGTCTTCTTTTAAATGGGAAGAATCGGTGCATGATTTTGGTAAAATAAAACAAGGTGTACCTGCTACGGCAACATTTACATTTACCAATACCGGAACGCAACCAATAGTAATTTCTGAAGCTAAGGCATCTTGCGGATGCACTGTTCCTGAGTTTTCAAAAGAACCTGTTGCGCCCGGTGCAAAAGGAATTGTAAAAGCTACTTACAATGCAGCAAACGCAGGTTTCTTTGATAAAGACGTAACCATTATGTCTAATGCCAGCGCAATAGACGTGAAACTGAAAATCAAAGGCGAAGTTGTTACGGAGTAATTACGCACCACCCCTAACCCCTCCCCAAAAGGGAGGGGAACAGAGTGCTACTAAGCATCTTCCTTTTTGGTGGAGTTTACATGTGTTTTTTCTTCTTTTTATTTCATCCTGTTCAAAAGACAGCATTACACTCAACTACTCAGAACTAAGCACCGGTATTGATATCAAACTGCGTGGTGTTTATTTCTTTAATGAAAACACCGGCTTTGTTTGTGGCGGAGAAAAAAACGAATCAGGCATAATTCTGAAAACCACTGATGGTGGCGCAAACTGGCAACAGGTGTATTTATCATCACTTGCCCTGCGCGACATTACCTTTGTAAATGATTCACTTGGCTTTGCCTGTGGCGACAGCCTGCTGATTGTTAAAACCACCGATGGCGGAAACACCTGGAATAAATTAGACTTGCCTTACGTTCCTGTTATTATTTGTCCGCTTACCTCTGTTCAGTTTCGCGATGCCCAGCACGGTTTTATCTGTGGCGGGGAAAACACAGATAAAGGAATTACCCTGCGCACCGCTGATGGTGGCGCTTGGTGGGATTACCAGGCTTTTTACAATACAGAAGTAACAGAAAATTATTTCACCAACGATACCACTGGTTACATTACCGCTAACGGTGCAGTATTTAAAGCAACAGCAGATGTTCTGCAAAATAATTACCTGAATATTGAAGGCGATTTCTTTACTTCTGTTTGCTTTACTTCAGATCAAGTTGGCTTTGTCTGCGGTTATGATGGAGGTATTTATAAAACCACAGATGCAGGTGCTTCATGGAAACAAGTGCGAAAAGACAACAACGCATTTTCAGCGCGCACACATTTTAACAAAATACGATTTGCTGATTCAGCTAAAGGTTTTACAGTGGGTAACAATGGTGCGGTCTTTTATTCAGATAATGCGGGTGATACCTGGAAACAATCAGATAATTTTCCGGACGTAAATATGTATTCGGTTTTCGTGTTGAATACTACTACTTGCTTTATAAGTGGGGAAGGAGGGAAGCTTTACAAGGTTACTTTTTAGATACTCTTCACTTCTTTCTTCATAAATGAATAAGCTTTCTGTAAAACTTTTGCATAAGCAGTATCGGTAAAGCTTTCTGCTCTGCCTGTTGATTTATGAACAATGGTTAGCGTTAGCAACTCATCCATACTGAAGGTAAGGTCGTAAAGCATCAGCAGGTGATTGAGTTTGGTGGTGTTTCTCATAAAAGCCCAAAGCTAAAGATTGAAAGGTTATTAAGCTGAAATAATTATCACAGTATCCGATAAAAACCTAGACTATAATAATTTATTGATTATTAATATTATATTCTCAAAAAATAAATTGAAAATTAAGCATATATTATTCCTGTTGCTGAGGGTGGGTTACCCAACAAATCGCGCATTTGCTGATAACGGTAATTAAAACGCATTACCGTTGTTCCACCGGATGAAAAGCAATGCCTGTGACAATTACCCAACCATAATCGGATATATTTTCACCTGTTTAAGAGAATGCTCCTACATTATAATCGGCATATTCAAGGCGCGGACTAAGATTAAGTTTTAACTTTCCCAAACCAAACACTTTACTCTGCATAACAGTTCCTATGATATCAATAAAACAATCCAGCTGCATGATACCAAAGGATTGAATATCGGTTTTAGGAACATATACAAATACGTTTGCAACTTCTGCAACAAAATTAATCCTGTTCTTAAACAACGATGTATTGAAGTCAATAGCTACAGCGCTGGGACTGCGTTTAATATTGAGCACCAAACCGTAATGTTTCCATTTATTGAAAACACCTGTCAGGTAAGAGATTCCCAACTCAGCAATTTTATGATTGCGAAAAGCAATTTTTCCTCTGAACATGGTTAAGCCGCTATTACATTCTTCAAACTTTTTCAGGTCAGATTTATCGGCATCTAATAAAGTAAGGTTCTCTGAGTTTGAAATTCCGTTGTTTTTAAATCTATTGGTAAGATATACTTCGTAACATAGAATCCTTTTGTGTGCAAAGTATTTCCCGTGCAACCCGAAATCAACTTTCGCATTGTTTGCAATGGTCGCAATTGATTTGGGTTTTAATGGTAATTGTTTCTGTCTTTCTCTTGTCCTGAGCTGAAGAAGAAAGAGCAGCAAAAAACAAAATAAAGAAACTAAGTGTGAAAGCATATTTTAGCATGTTACAAAAATGCAATTTATTTTCTTGCCAGATTCCAGCGCACACCCACAAAAAATCTGCGCACCTGCAATGGTCCCCAGGCATAAGCGGTATCAAAATCTTTTCCGAAAGGATTCTCAGGATTTATCAGTGGAGAGCTTTGCGTCCAATTGAAAATATTTTTAATGCCAACATACACGCTGAATGATTTGATTTCTTTGGTTACCTGCACATTCTGTATCGTAAACCAGGGCGATGTTTCGGGGCGGGTAAACGGAGCATCGTAATGTGGTAGTATCTGTGGCCCCATTACCCTGCCCGTGTAATCAACTGAAAGTTTCAGTTTGCGGAATTTATAACCCACCACAAATGTTCCGGAAAAGGCAGGTGTGAATAGTTGTTTCTGCTTCACCTTCTCGCCAACCATATTTTCAGTTACCTGATAAACATCCTGAAACGTCCCGCCAATATTTAGCCTCAATGGAAAAGCAAATGAATGATTAATGCTGGCAGCAAAACCTCTTGTAACACCAAAGCCAGCAAGGTTATCATAAATAATCAGGTTAGGATCTGTGCTATAATCAGGAATAATTTTATTGGTAAAATAGGTATAAAAGGCATCAACATCCAGTGTTCCCGTTCCGTTGGCAAAACTGTAAACATGATTTATATTCAGGTTTACATTGAAAGAACGCTCAGGTTCAAGATTGCTTTTTATCACTACCTGTCGTGCTCCCGTCAATGCAGCATGATCTTCTGTAAATAAATGTACCAGACGAAAACCCGTTCCGCTGTTCAGTCGAACCGAAGTATAGGTTCCTATCTTTTGCTTAAAGCTAAGACGAGGAGAAAAAATAAGTCCGTGATTTTCGTGATGATCAAGCCTCACGCCTGCCAATAAAACAGATGTTTTGCCAATGGTATATTCATCCTGCACAAATATACCCGGGATAAATTTATTCTCGTCCGTATTGGCAGCAGCGTTATCTGAATAAAGCTGGTAACGCAATGTTAAACCCGTCAGCACATCATGCTTTCCGAGTTTACGGTTCCACAAAAGGTTGGAGTAAAAAATCTGTTGATGCGCTCGGTAAAGTGTTTTGCCGTAATAGCTGTCCTGGTCGTGAAAATTGTACGAATAGTCAATCCGCAAATGATGATTGCTCACCGGCAACTGATACGAACCAATTACTTCCAGCCTGTTGGTGTAAATAGATTCCCCGTAAATACTATCACTGCCTCGGTGTTTGGGCTGCCATTGCAATACACCGCCAAAACGGTTTTCTGTGTAGTAACGCAAAGCAATGTTGGCAATGCGATGTTCCTTGCGTGCAATACTCCACTTGTTAAACAAAGTAAATCGGTTATTAAGAGGAATGTCTGTAAAATTATCTTCGTTAAAATCCATGCGGTATTGATTGCGGTAATAATTTCCGCTCAAAGTTGTGGTCAGCTTTTTCCCGAATTTAGGTGTAACTGCAAAATCAACATTCAACTCGCGGTGCGAAGTGTAATAAGTATTGAAACCAATGATTGGCATTTTCTCCGGCTTAGTGGTAATGATATTGATTACACCACCCACCGCTTCACTACCATACAAAGTTGAAGACGGACCTTTGATAATTTCAACCCTGTCAACCAGCGAAGTGGGTATTCCATTGAAACCATAAACCGTTGCCAACGCGCTCATAATCGGCATTCCGTCAATCAAAACTAACGTGTAGGGACCTTCCATTCCGTTGATATGAATATCATTGGTGCCGCACACACCGCAGTTGATTTGTTCCTGCACACCATTTACAGTTTGCACAGCTTCTATTATATTGTTGGTGGGATTGGTCTGCAAAAACTTCTGCGTGATTACTTCAACTTTAACAGGCGAAGCAGAGATAAATGTTTCCTTCATAGTGCCTGTAACTACCACCTGATCTAATGCAAGAGAAGAAGGCTTAAGAACCAATAGAACTTTTGTTTCTTGTCCATAAATAACATTTACTTTCTGCCTGAATTTTTCAAAACCAAGCACCGAAACTATTACCTCCTGCTCACCGACCGGTACATTATTAAAAATAAAATTACCGTCTGTATCTGAAGCTGTTCCTCCCTTATTATTCTTTATGCCGATGTTGGCAAAAGGCACACCGGACGTGCCATCCGTGACATTTCCTTTTATTGTTCCAACCTGCCCTTTAGCACTGAGCGAGGCATAAGCAACAAACAATATAAATGCAATTATCCTTTTCAACTGATACATATTTCCAGTACAAACATACTTATTTTTTAGACTACTCTAAATTTTATTTTTATTTTAATCTAAATATATTTTACATTTGCACTGAAAATATCAATACCATGAATTCACTCACCGAAGAAAACTACCTCAAAGCCATCTACAAATTGGTGGCGGGAGAAAAAGGCGCTGTTACTACCAACGCCATTGCCGAAAAGATGAACACCAAAGCGGCTTC
>CAMAVO010000060.1 GCA_945861685.1 Chitinophaga pinensis
CTTGTTATAAACGCGATTTGCTTCAAAATAACGAACGCTATTTTTTCAAACACTTTACACAAAAGTATTTTTCAGCCTCCGGCTAATCGCTTTAAATTGATTTATATTTGAGGGCGAAACGGAGTTCTTAGACGAACTGACGTTATGCGGCATTTCAAAAAGAATCGGTAGAATGAACAACTTCTATAAGCAACCTAAGTTATTTCAATGGGTTGAAGCAATTTTACTTTTGGTAATAGGTTTTTTGCCGGCACTTGTTATTATTGAAAAAGGGTATGCACAACCTTTGTTCTACTTACTATTTCTGATTTACGTACCTATTGGACAATTTGCCTTTACACCCTTTTTTAAACTTATCGGTGTATATAAATATTACTCTCCGATGTTACTTGGCTATATGGCAAATGACAACCAAATTGATTTACACAGCGGTGGTAGTTTTGATTACCTTTTTGTAATGAAAAAATACAAAACAGGAATTGAAATGCGAAACAAATTATTGATTTATCACTTAGAAGGATTAATAAACCTAATCCAATTAATCGAGAATAAAAGTATATCTGAGAAAGTTAATATTATAGGCACATCCTATTTTTTCAACAATCGGACATTACATAGAATGGATTTTGAGATTGAAAATCCATCATTGTTTTATAGACTAAACCTATTTGTAAACTTTATAGACTTAATTTGGATGTATTCACTTTCGCAAGGAAAGTTGTCAATTCCTAAGATATGGAATGCTAAAAAAGCAAGTATATCAGGAGCTAAATTAATTGAAAGTAAAAAGCGAATAGAAGAGCTTTATGACAAAATGAAAAGAAAAACTAGAACTTAACATTGAGCCGCCAACTACTTAAAGCCACAAACTGTTATCTGCTATTTTAAAAAACGACACAAAATGAAAAATGTATTAACAACAATACTGCTTTTGTGGCTTTCAAATAGTTCTTTTGCACAACTAATAGTATCGGGTGAATATGATTCCGGATTAAAATTGGCTTACGACACCACTACAAATAAACTGACCGGATATTTTGAAAACTACACTGGTTTAGACGAAGCAGGTAGTCCAAAATTTTCTTGCATATTTTATATACAAGGTACAGTTACAGGTAGTCAATTTACGGTTGACACCTATTATCCAAACGACACAGTCGATATAATAAAAGGAAACATTCAACTAATTAACGACAAGACCGCAAACATAAAATTGCCCGAAGAACACGGAGGGTGTTGGAATGTTCAGCATTTTGCTGACGAGCAAGTGAAATTTAGTTTACAGAAACAAAGTGCCTGGACTCAAATCAGATTTATAACCACCGACAAAGCCTGGTTTTACTCAGACATATCAATTGATAAAAAACAAAAAACATACGTAGTTAAAAACGACTTTATATGTATTGACAAAATAGAGCGCGACTGGGCATATTGCACCTATTATGGCAAAACAATTACAAAAGGTTGGATAAGAATAGCAGACTTAACTGAAATGTGAAAAGAAAAACAGTAAAGCTGCTCTTTTTTAAGCAACTGAAAGTATTAGTCTATGCCCCCCCCTAATTCATCTGCAGTAATAAAGCATTAGTCTAAAATCAATAAGGAAATTTTTATTTTTTTTATTTCTTTAAATCCATAAATTAAGTTTGTGGAAAAAGATCATTGGCATAAACATAAGGACAGGCAGAAACAGATGGAGCGCATAGCGTATATATCTCTGATATTCTTAACAGTTCTGTTAGCAGGATTTTATCTCTTTACCATCTATAAGTAATCTGCTACCCAACAACCTATGGAAACCTTTTATTTGCCGGCTACAAAATTATCACCCGAAATAACTTTAAATCCAAACACGGGATTACTCACTTTTAAAGGGCGCTCAACGCACGAAAATCCTGTTGTATTTTATGAACCCATTATTCAATGGCTTCAGGAATATTCAAAACAGCCTGCACCACAAACCACCCTGCATATACATATTGACTATTTCAATACCGCATCCTCTAAATGCCTGCTTGATATATTAAAGAAAATACAACACATTAGTCAAACAGGTAACAGCGCCATAGTAAATTGGGAATACGAAATGGGTGATGATGCCATGCACGAAGCCTGACAGGATTTCTCTGAAATTCTGAAATTTCCGTTTCAGTTTATTGAAAGTAATTAGTTGCTGAAGTAGGGGTGCTTTTTTTTGTGTCTGAGTAATAAATCCACTGCTACCTCTTCTGAGTTTAGTTAGCTTTGCTACTTTAATAACAAGATATGAAATATATTCAACAACGTATTTTTGCAATATTGTTAATTTCAATAGTAAGCTTTGACCAAAGCAGTGCACAAACTGAAATAAAGGCAGTAGAAGTTGGAGCAAGCTATACCGTTTATAACCGTCCCGACCTTGCTAACTATCTTAAAACAGTTGCAGATTCAGCTCAGCTTACCACTACACTTGGCAGCACCCCAAGCTATGGCATACAACTTCGCTACCTTATCCGCAAAAACAAAATAGAATTTGAAGGAGGTTTAGCCTATTCCATTTCTTTAAATAATGCAAAATCTAGTGCCGGTGGTTCAGTAAATAATAAAACCCACGATGTAGGATTTATTCTGGGAGTAAATTATGTACCCGTTCCTTTTCTTTTTGTTGGAGCACAGTTTATACTCAATTCCTTTGGCGGCAACACTAAACTAGATGGAGCACTGCCAATTGCCATAACAGATCACATAGGTCCGGGTCCTGATGCAGGTATTAATATTTTCAGAGGCTACTCTGTTATTGGTCGTGCACAGGCAGGATTTAATATTCCCTTTTTAGTTGAAGGAAACAGAGGTATGCGTGTGTTTGGTTATTACGATATTGGTTCAGGCTTTGACTTCTACAATTCTATGGACAATCAACTTGCCAAATACAGTGGCAAACAAAAGACCTATACCACAGGATGGGGTTGCGGTCTTCTGTTCTACATTGGAAAGAAGAGATAACAGGGTTTCAGGCAGGGAGATTATCAATTTCGATCAATTTACCTTTGCGCCCTTTGCGTGCATCCCTTTGCGTCCTTTGCGATTAAAAAGAATTTGTAAAAAACAAAACTTTTGTATTTTTGATGTAACCAAACAAACTGCATCATGAAAAACAAAACATTGTTATCTTCATTAGCATTAATTTCTGTTTCGCTAATACTGCTGTCGGGCTGCCTCTTCCCTAAAGAAGATCCGGAGTATCCCGAACTAACCACCAACATTGTTAATGATATTACACAAACCACCGCCACCTCGGGCGGGTTTATTTTATCAGATGGCAATGCTGATATAACCGAAAAAGGTGTGTGTTGGAATCAATGGTTTACTCCTTACTCCACCGACAGTCATACCAGTGATGGAACGGGCAGCGGAAGTTTTACAAGTTACCTCACCGGGTTGTTGCCCAATACATTTTATTATGTTCGTGCCTATGCCACCAACGAAATGGGAACCAGCTATGGCGAAACACAAACCTTTACTACCGGCACGGGTGGAGGTGGCGGCAACACCGTAACCGATGTAGACGGCAATACTTATAACACCGTAACCATAGGCGGACAAATATGGATGGACGAAAACCTGAAAGTAACACACTATCGCAATGGCGATGCCATACCGTATGTATCAGATGCCGTTGCCTGGAGCACCGCCAGCGGAGCCTATTGCAATTACGATAACCTGCAGGGCAATGCCGATGTGTATGGAAGACTATACAACTGGGCTGCCGTAAACGACAGCCGTAACATTGCACCCATAGGATGGCACGTACCCAGCTACAACGAGTGGCTTACGCTGATGAACAATACCGGAGGCTATGATTATTCAGGAGGCAAATTAAAAGAAACAGGAAACGCACACTGGACAGCACCTAACAATGCATCCGATGAGTATGGTTTTACAGCGCTACCCAGCGGCCTCCGCGACCAGCTTGGAAATTATTTTGGTATGGGAACTAATGCCACCTGGTGGACTTCAACGGAGGGAGATATTGTTTATTCATGGGGAGCAGCCATGACCTACAACGAAACAATTTTATATACCGTTGTGTATGAAAAGCCATTGGGCTTCCCGGTTCGCTGCGTGAAGGATTAGGTATGTCACTATTTTAGTTTACCAAAGAAAAACACGTTACTTTGTAAACTAAACTAATCGTTATGAAAACCGTCCGTATTTTACTGTTCATTGCCCTGAGTACCATCATTGTTATCAACCCCGGCTGTAAAACCATTGAGCGGGCATTGCATAATATTATCCGTGCCAATGTAAACTCCAAACTGTTTACAACACAGGTAATATCAGGCACCGTTGTGGCAGGCCGCCTTACTCTTGCAGGAAGTACCACCACCGGATCGCAGGCAATGACCATTGTTCTGCCTGCCACCATTAAACCCGGTACGTATAAATTAACATCAACGGGCAGTTATCTCATAGAATACAAAGCCACCAGTCATGATGTGTATGCTGCATCCAGCGGTGACCTTGTCATCACCAGCCACGATACGCAACTCAAAAAAATAAAAGGCAGCTTCAATTTCAAAGGACTGAATTTAAAATCAACTTCGGTAGATGTTACCAACGGAAGTTTCACAGTTTCGTATTATTAATAAATGAACATTAAACTAAATCTGTTAGTTCTCTTCTGTGCCGTCAATGCATTTACCAGCTTTGCACAAATAGCAGATTGCACCGATCCGCAGGCAACAAATTACAATCCTGCTGCTACTATTAACAATGGTTCGTGTGTTTATTCCGTAACCAATTACAGTCCTATACTTATCGGAAACCTGGGCTCGGCACTGAATGAATCATCAGGACTTGCCATTATTAATGGTGAGCTGTGGTCACACAACGACAGCGGAAACCCTAATGAAATCTGCCGCATCAATACCGCTGATGCATCCGTAACAAGAACCGTTGTAATCGAAAATGCAACAAATGTTGACTGGGAAAGTGTTACACAAAATTACGAGTATTTATTTGTCGGTGATTTCGGAAACAACAATGGCAACCGCACCAACCTCAACATTCTTAAAATTGCCATTGACGATATTCTTAACACCGTAAATGATACCGTGCAGGCCGAGGTAATTCAATTCAGCTATGCCGACCAAAGCACATTTGTATCAGCACCCAACAACAATAACTACGATTGCGAAGCCTTCTTTTTTGACAATGATTCGCTGCACCTGTTCAGTAAAAACTGGGCAAACCTTAAAACAAAACATTATGTGCTTCCCGCAGAAGCAGGAACGCACCAGGCAGCGCCCACTGACAGCTTGAATGCAGATGGATTAATCACAGATGCCGCCACCAATGCAGACGGAACCGTTACATTGTTAGGCTATAAAAATAACGGCAACAATCTCTACACCTGTTTTATCTGGCTGGTGTATGATTATCCTTCACTGTATAATTGCTTTGGCGGCAACAAACGCAGAATTGAAATAGGCTCTGCACTAACATTGGGCCAAACAGAAGGTATTACCCTGATGAATGATAATACCGGCTACATATCTTCCGAGTTGATAACGGCAGGTATATTTACGTTTCCTCCCAAGCTGCATTCGTTTAATATTGACAGCTATGTTTCGGACATTGTTACTGATGTAAACACTCAAACTACACAACCGGAAATCACCATTTATCCGAATAATTTTACAGATACTTTTACTATAAACTATACTGCTCAGCTGAAGGTTGATTACCAATTGTCTGATGCATCCGGCAAACTAGTCTTGCAGGGAACTATCGCACCGGGAACAACCGTTATTGACACCAAACAACTTAGTGCAGGAATTTATTTCTTCACAGCAAACAGCATTTCAATAAAACTATTGAAATAAAGCATGAACGCAAAGCGAACCTATACTATCCTCGCTGTTTCCGTTGTTTTAGTTTTTGTTCTGCTTGCGCTCATCCGGCTTTATCCTTTTGATAATACGCTTCAACAAATTATTGCCGACAGTGGAAATGACTGGAGTAAATATGCAGTCAATGCCTTAGACATAATGCACAATGGCCTGTTGATGCAAGGCATAGAAGGTGCTTACGAAAAACCTGCAAGTTTTTTCTATAGTTATTTTCTGGCACTTTGTTTCTTTCTGTTTGGCGAAAATAATGTGCCCGTTTATCTGCTCCAAAACCTGATGCTGGGGTTGTCGGTAGTTTTTATCTGGCTCACCTTCCGTGATAAAATGAGCAGAATTGTTTCGCTCATTTTCCTGTTTGCATTGATTGTTGTTGGCTTAACGGATGTAAGTATTTACTACACCTTTCGTTTTCTTGGCGAGAACCTTGCTTTGTTTTCGCTTTCTGTTTTCTTCCTTTTGTTCAGGAGAGGAATAGAGAAAGATAAATTACCCACATTGCTTGTATCTGCTTTATTTCTTGGGGTTGCAGTGCTCACTCGTCCCAATATTCTTTTGTTTGCAATAACACTGATCCTACTGTTGTTGCTTTACGGATTTAAAACACAAAAAGTAAAACCGCTGTTGCTTTTTGTTGCAGTGCTTGTCATCACATCTTCCTTTTTAGCCATCCGCAATTACCTTGTTTGCCATTGCATTCAAATCATGCCCTCACAGGGAATGTTATTCAACATGATTGCTTTTCATCCCGTTCCAGCTTCTGTTGATGTATCGCAAGCCACTACTTATTTTGACGCGTACCTTCAGTACTTTTTACAGCAACCTGTTTTGTTCATTACCCATTATGTAAAAAAGGTGTTGTTCTGCTTTGGTTTTCTCAATGCAGTTGAATCTTCGTATCATTGGTTTCCTCATTGGACGCTGATGTGGCTGGGATATTTCACTTACTTATTTCTACTGGTCCGCAACAAAACAAAAACAACGCTTAACGAAAAAGCAGTGCATCTTTTCATCTTCACTTATTTCGCTTCACTGATATTGGTAGGACAGGTAGAAAACTATGGTTTCAGAATGTTAATACCCGGAAACTTCTTCGTGCTTTCCTTTGCTTTCATAGCATTAGATAGGCTACTGCCTTTGTTGAAAAAGAAAAATAGTTAACACTGATCAGCGCAGTCGAAGGACTTATTTTTGCTTCATAAATCAGAATTATATGAACGTCCATTTTATAGCCATAGGCGGTAGTGCCATGCACAACCTGGCTCTTGCCATGCACAAGAAAGGTTATCACATTACCGGCTCAGATGATGAAGTATTTGAGCCTTCTAAAACACGTCTTAAAAATGCCGGTATTTTACCCGAGCATGAAGGATGGTTTCCTGAAAAACTAAACAAAGAGTTGGATGCTGTCATCCTGGGTATGCATGCCCGAGCTGATAATCCTGAGTTAGCACGTGCAAAAGAATTGGGTTTAAAAATCTTCTCTTATCCCGAATACATTTACGAAGAGACAAAAAATAAAACACGCATTGTTATAGGAGGCAGTCATGGTAAAACCACCATCACTGCTATGATTTTACATGTATTAAATTTTCACAAGATAGATTGCGATTACATGGTTGGCGCTCAGTTAGCGGGTTTTGATACCATGGTAAAACTTTCAGAAAATGCTAAGATTGCGGTGATTGAAGGTGATGAATATTTGAGTTCACCAATAGACCGCAGACCAAAGTTTCATCTCTATAAACCAAACATCGCTATTCTCAGCGGCATTGCCTGGGATCATATCAATGTGTTTCCCACCTTTGATAATTATGTGGAGCAGT
The DNA here is from genome assembly GCA_945861685.1 of Chitinophaga pinensis. Taxonomy (GTDB): domain Bacteria; phylum Bacteroidota; class Bacteroidia; order SXHM01; family SXHM01; genus SXHM01. The sequence goes on from CAMAVO010000060.1 coordinate 7,715, forward strand.
TCCGCATTTTTGTAAACATCATTACAGAAAATGGTGTGCTTGTTTATTGTGAAGAAGATGCAGAAGTGAAAAAAGTTGCGGAAGAAACAACTAATAAAATAAAGAAATTGCCGTACTCTGTTCCTGCACACACAATTGAAAATGGAGTTACACAGTTAGTTGTCACTTCGAGCGAAGTCGAGAAGCAAACTATTCCTCTTTCTGTTTTCGGTAAACATAATCTGATGAACTTAAACGGAGCGCGTTTAGTCTGTAACCAGATTGGCGTTACGGACGAAATGTTTTATGAAGCAATACAATCTTTCAAAGGTGCATCCAATCGTCTGGAGTTACTTTTCAAAAATGAACACATTACAATTTTTCGTGATTTTGCTCACTCACCATCTAAGTTAAAAGCCACTACAGCAGCGGTAAAAGAACAATACCCAAATCGTAAATTGATTGCCTGTATGGAGCTGCATACCTTCAGCAGTCTGAATGAAAACTTTCTTGCTGAATACAAAGGGTCAATGGACAAAGCAGATGTTGCTATTGTGTATTACAACCCGCACACAATTGAACACAAAAAACTAAAACCTATAACACCCGAACAGGTTAAAGATGCCTTTAAAAGGAATGATTTACAGGTCTTCACCAACTCTCAGGAGTTGATGAGCACAATTAAAGCATCTGGATTCCATGATACCAATTTACTCTTAATGAGCTCAGGAAATTATGATGGTGTAGATGTAAAGAACATTGCTACTATCTTTGGGCTGAAATAAAATTAACCGTTCGTCATGCTGAACTTGTTTCAGCATCTTTTAATTTTTAGACCCTGAAACAAGTTCAGGGTGACGGAATAAAAAAACTAACTACAGAATATGAAAAAAGTCCTCCTTATTATCGGAATTGTATTTGCCCTTTTAATAGGCGCTGCCGTTGTTCTTCCTTTGGTTTACAAAGACAAAATAATTGCCCTTGTAAAAGACGAAGCCAACAAAAATCTGAATGCCAAAATCAATTTTGGTGACTTTGGTTTGTCGCTTATTTCTTCTTTTCCTGATTTTCGTATTTGCATGGAAGATATTTCTGTTGCAGGTATCAATGAATTTGAAGGAGATACACTTGCGTTCATTAAAGAACTAAATCTTGATGTGGATATCATGAGTGTTATCAATGGAAAAGAGATTGGAATCAACGCCATTATTCTGGATGCTCCGAGAATTAATGCTCACGTTCTGAAAGACGGCAAAGCAAACTGGGATATTACCAAACCATCAGCTGATACTGCAGCAGCAGCTCCTTCCGAGCCCTCTACCTTTTCATTGAAACTGAAAAAACTAAAAATAAGTGACGGTGATATTGTTTATAATGACGAAGACGGCAACATGTTTGCTTCGATCAAAGACCTTGATCTTACGCTGAAAGGCGATATGACAGCAGATAACACTTCACTCAATACAGAAGCTACAATTGCTGCCCTTGATGTGGTAATGGACGGAGTAAAATACCTGAGCAAAACAAACACAGAACTAAAAGCTGTGATTGATGCCGATATGAAGAACTCGAAATACACCTTTACTGAAAACGAGTTACGACTTAACAACCTGTTCCTTGGTTTTGATGGCTGGGTTGCAATGCCGGCAGAAGACATTGATATGGACATCAAATTCAACGCTAAGAAAACGGATTTTAAAAACATTCTCTCCCTCATTCCTGCTGTGTATGCAAAAGATTTTGACAAGGTAAAAACCGAAGGGAAACTTGCATTGGATGGTTTTGCAAAAGGTCGTTACAACGAAAAAATGTTACCCACATTCGGATTGAAAATACTGGTAGAGAATGCCATGTTTAAATATCCTGATTTGCCAAAACAGGTTGACAATATTAATATTGATGTGAAGATTAACAACCCCGGCTCAGATGCAGATTTAACAGTTATTGATATCAGCAAATTCAATTTTAAGATTGCAGAAAATCCTGTGGATATGAAGTTCTTGATCAAAACCCCGGTTTCAGATCCTGACATTGATGGAAAAATTGCTGGAAAAATTGATTTGGCAACTATGAAAGATGTAATGCCCTTGGATGAAGGTGCTGAACTGAACGGGAAAATTAATGCCGATATTTTATTGAAAGGAAAAAAATCTTCCATTGACAATCAACGTTACAGCGAGTTTGATGCTAAAGGTGAATTCACTGCTCAGGACATGAAATACGTTGCGAAAGATTTGCCGCAGACGGTTGACATCAAATACGCACAACTAAAATTCACTCCTGCCTTTGTTGAATTAGCTTCGTTTGATGCAAAACTCGGTAAAAGTGATTTCAAGGCAAACGGGAAAATCGAAAATTTCTTAGATTATTTCTTTGCAGAAAACGGATTACTGAAAGGCAATTTCAATCTCACTTCAAACGTTATTGACCTGAATGAATTCATGGGCAGCGAAGAAGAAACGCCTGCTGCAACGCCTGATACAGCTTCTCTGGCAGTTATTGATGTACCCGCCAATATTGATTTTACACTTACTTCGGCAATTGGAAAGCTTATTTACCTTAACATTGAAATGACCAATGTTAAAGGCAGGATCACAATAAAGGATAAGAAAGTAGCGTTGAATAACTTAGATATGAATCTAATGGATGGAACCATGAACCTGAGCGGAATCTATGATGTGAGCAACATCAAAAAACCTGTTGTTGATTTTGATATTGCGGCAAACGGTTTTGATATCACTAAAACATTCAACACATTTAATACAGTTCAGAAACTTGCTCCTGTTGGTAAATATGCAAAAGGAAAATTTTCTTCTTCTATGAAATTTAAAACAGAACTGGATTCTAAGATGGAACCTGTTCTTGCTTCGCTTTCCGGTGGAGGAAAACTGAGCACTAATCAGGTAAGACTGGAAGGTTTTGCTCCCATAAACAAGGTGGCAGATGCTTTAAAGATGGAGAAACTTAAAAAGCAGGAATTGAACAATCTAAACCTGTCATTCAAATTTGAAAACGGAAGGGTTAATGTTGAGCCGTTTGATATGACCTTTGCTGGATTTAAAACTAAAATTGGCGGAAGCACAGGTTTTGATCAAACTATTGATTACGTGATGAATTTTGAAATTCCACGCTCTGAGTTTGGCGGACAGGCAAATGCTGTTCTTGATAATCTGGTATCACAAGCCAACTCCAAAGGGGCGGGTGTAAATGTTGGAGAAAATATAAACGTGAATGCATTAATTGGCGGAACTGTAACCAATCCAACTGTGAAAACAGGTTTGAAAGATGCCGCCAAAGATGTGATGAATGATTTGAAAGATCGTGCTCAGGAAGAATTGAATAAACAAAAAGAAGAACTGGAGCGCAAAGCAAAAGAAGAAGCGGAGAAGTTGAAGAATCAGGCTGAGCAGAAAGTAAAAGAAGAAGCAGACAAACTGAAACTGGAGGCTGAGAAAAAGAAAAAGGAACTGGAAGATAAAGCCAGACAGGAAGCTGAAAAAGCTAAGAAAGCAGCTGAGAAAAAAGCGAAAGAAGAGGCTGAGAAAAAACTGAAAGGTTTATTTAAATAATAGGGAATTAGTGTTGCTATGCAAAAGCAATTGAAGCATCTTATTTTTATTTTCTGTTTATACGTTCCCTGTATTTCATTTTCACAGGAAATAGCTCCTTGCGATCTTCCGGAGAATAAGAAAGCGCAAAAATTTTTCGAAGATGCGATGGTAGAAAAAAAGCCATCTGTTCGCAGAGAGTTATTGGAACAAACCTTGGAACTGGAGCCGGAACATTATCAGGCGCGTTACCTTTTCGCGTATGAAAACATTAAGCTGGCCGAGAAAAATCCAATGGGCAGTTATGCTTTTGCTGCTAAAAATCTGGAGCAGGTAATTCAGGAGTGTCCCAACTATCATCCTTATCCGTATTACTACCTCGGCAATATTGCCATGGGAAAAAAGGAATATGAAAAAGCTGTTGAGTATTTCAATAAATTTTTAAAACTGGAATACGCCAATGTAAGCGACTATCCCAAAGATTATGAGAAACGCATGGAAGAAGCAGAGCAACTGAAAAAGGATGCTGAGTTTTATGCCAATGTGTATAAAAATCCGGTGCCGTTTGAACCTGTTGTTGTTTCCGGGATTTCTACCAAAGCAAATGAATATCTGGGAATTATCTCTCCCGATAATGAAATGGCCTTGTACATCCGCAACTACGAGAAACTTAAGAAGGGCGACCTTACACCAAAGTTAGTAGAGGAGTTTACGGTTAGCCATTCCACAGCCAATGGGTTTGATGGGGGCGTTGCAATGCCTCCCCCTTTTAATATGACTGAAAATGTGGGCGGTGCAACCATTTCAGTGAATAATAAAAAACTATATCTCACCATTTGTAAGTTTGATATGGAAGGCTACAAAAACTGTGATATCTATACTTCGGATTTTGTAAATGACGAATGGACGGAGCCTGTCAGCGTTGGTGAAGGAGTGAACCAGAAGAATTCATTTGAAGGCCAGCCCAGCGTTTCTGCAGATGGTAAAACAATGTATTTCGTTAGTATCCGTGAGGATGAAATAGGAGCAATTGATAACATGGATTTGTATAAATCGGATATGCAGATTGATGGAAAATGGGGGAAAGCAAAAAACTTGGGAACAAAAATCAACACAAAAGGACATGAAAAATCACCCTTCATTCACAGCGATAGTCATACACTTTATTTCTCTTCGGATGGATTAAAAGGTATTGGTGGTTTCGATATTTTTTATTCACGACAAGACAGCACTAAAAATTTTATTCCGCCTGTAAACATTGGCTATCCCATTAACAGCGAAAATGACGATGTTGGTTTTTTTGTAAGCACCGATAGCAAAACAGCATTCTTCTCCAGCAATGAATTAAAAACAGGTGTTGGTGGTTGGGATATGTATTCTTTTCACCTCTATAAAGAAGCCCGCCCCGAAATGATGCGCATTGCAAAAGGAGAACTAAAAGATGACGAAGGCAAACCCGTTACTGCAGCAAAAATCGAATTGAAGAATATCAAAACAAAAGAGATTCAGCAGGTAGATGTGGATACTATTTCGGGCGAATATGTTGCTGTGATGAATTTAAGCACAGACTATATTATGACGGTAAAAAGTGAAGGTGCTGCTTTTACTTCACAGTTTATTGCAAAAGAAGACACAGCTGTTGTTAGACCAAAAGCAGTGCAGAAAATTGATTTTGAAGTAAAAAAGATTGAAACGGGTTCTGCTCACCGAATCAACAACATAAACTTTGAAACTAACTCTTATCAAATGGATGAAAATTCTAAGTTGGTTTTGGATGAGTTCATTCTTTTTCTGAAAGAAAACCCTGCTATAAAAATTGCTATTCATGGCCATACCGATGATATTGGTAATGATGGCGATAATATGACCTTGTCGCAAAACCGCGCTCAGGCTGTTTATAATTACATTGCTCAAAAAGGAATTGACAAAAGCCGGTTGAATTACAAAGGTTTTGGCGAAACAAAATTCTTAGTGCAGAATACTTCTGAAGAAAACCGCGCAAAGAACAGAAGGACAGAGTTTGTTATTGTGGAGAAATAATTTAACCGCAGAGGCGCTAAGACGCTGAGAAAAAAGTATTCAAGAATTATTAAACTTTGCGCCTCCGCGCCTCTGCGGTTAAAACGTTAAGCCTTATTCTCCAGCATTCCCAAATAGCTGCTGTAGCGCGATATACTGATCTCACCTTTCTCAACAGCAGCTTTAACAGCACAACCCGGTTCACTCACATGTTTGCAATTGTAGTATTTGCAATTGGACAAACGTTCCAGCATTTCAGGAAAATAATGTGCAAGATCTCTGTCTTCCATTCCCGACAAGCCAAACTCTTTTATACCGGGTGTGTCAATTACAAAACCGCCAAATTCCAGTTCAAACATTTCTGCAAAGGTTGTGGTGTGTTTTCCTTTAAGATGAACAGATGAGATTTCACCTGTTCGTAAATGCAGATTGTTGTCAAGAGCATTTACCAATGTAGATTTTCCTGTTCCTGAATGACCTGCTATAAGACTCACTTTGTCTTTCATTGCCGCTTTCAGTTCATCGAGATTTATTCTTTCAGTAGCAGAAACAGCAATGCTTTTATACCCGATGCTATCATACATAGCCATCATCTCTTTCATTGTTTTTGTTTCCTCTTCATCCAACAAATCAATTTTGTTAAACACTACCATTCCCGGAATTTTATAGGCTTCGGCTGTGCAGAGAAAACGATCAATAAATCCGGCACTGGTGCGTGGCTCAGCAATAGTTGCAATAACTATAGCTAAGTCCATATTTGCTGCAATTACATGTGTTTGTTTGCTCAGGTTTATTGATTTGCGGACAATATAATTCTTGCGGTCAAGCACTTCATGAATTACAGCATCACCTGCTTCCGATACTTCTAATCTAACTCGGTCACCAACGGCAACAGGGTTGGTGCTTTTGCTTCCATTCAGGCGCATTTGTCCGCGCAGGCGACATTCTAATTTTCGCTTGTCGTCTGTTACCGCGCTAAACCAGCTGCCGGTTGATTTGGTAATGATGGCTTCCATTAATAGTTTTCAAAAATAGCGAAAGCAGTTGTCATGCTGAACTTGTTTCGGCATCTTTCTTTTTTTAAGGTCACGAAACAATTTCGACAGCTATCGGAACAAGGTGAGGGAATAATTATCTTTGTCCAATCATGTCAGTAAAAGTATCCAACCTCACCAAATTATACGGTCAGCAAAAAGCGCTGGACAATGTTTCGTTTGAACTGAAAAGCGGTGAAATACTTGGTTTTCTTGGTCCCAATGGTGCAGGAAAATCAACCATGATGAAAATACTTACCTGCTACATTCCTCAAACAGCAGGCAAAGCAGAAGTATGTGGTTTTGATGTTAACGAAAACCCTATTGAAGTAAGAAAAAATATTGGTTACC